>JAKAVR010000091.1 GCA_021817225.1 Thermoplasmata archaeon | reverse complement strand
TCCTTATAATCGTCGACCCGATGCATGGATAAGGAAGATGAATGCACACAAGTGGTTGTCACGCGAAGTTCTCCTGATATCGCTTTCAGCGTTTTTCGCGGATCTTGGATATCAGTCGGTTGTAGGCCTTCTTCCAATCTACATTACAGGCATCCTGGAACAGAAACCATACGTCTTTGGACTGATAATGGCGTTGACATACGGCATTGGCTCATTCATTTCATACGCCGGTGGCCGCCTGGGGGACAGACTCAACAAGAGGCGGGTGGCTCTGGCCGGCAACCTCCTGATTCCTCTTCTTTCCTTTAGCGGCCTGCCTGCAAATGCGGCAGGGAGCGCCGGGCTCTACATGGGTGGCTGGTTCGCCAGGGATTTCAGGTCTCCGCCAAGACGTGCGATGCTTGTCGAGGCATCCGATCCCGCTTACAGGTCCAACGTGTTTGGCATGTTGCATGCGCTGGATGTGGGTGGCGGCACTGTGTCCGCTTTTCTGGCATTCGTGTTTCTGTCGTACGGGGTGCCGATTGGACAGGTGATGCTTTTTTCTGCTGTTCCAATAATTATCTCGAGCATCATCCTCTTCATGACGAAGGGGGAAAGGAACGAGAACTACGCCAAGTCGCTTGCCTCGTCAGCGACTGCACCAGTCAGGGATGAAGCGAGGACATCGGACAGAAGGCTGTTCCTGGCGGCTGTTGCGCTGTTCGGCTTCAGCTACTACAGCCTGGGCTTCCCAATAATCACAGTTTCCAGTGAAACAGGAAGCTATGCGCTCGGTATTGCAACATACGCCGTCTTTCTCTTCTCCTCCGGTCTGTCCGGTTTCTTTTTCGGCTCCATGAAACTGAACGCACTTGGTGCTCTCTGGAAGCTTGGATATACGGTTGCTGCGCTTGGTTCCCTCTTTCTTGCCGTGTCCTACCAGTTCCATGCAGGCGTCCTGTCATTTTACCTGGCAACTGCGGTGCTCGGTCTCGGTGCGGGAGTAATAGAGACTTATGAACCGGTTGTGACCGCATCACTAGCTCCCCATTCAGGGCTGTCCAGGGGGATGGGTGCCCTGAGCCAATGGAGAAGCATTGGTCTCTTCACTTCCAACCTGCTCATGGGCCTTCTGTTCACTGTAAGCATATTTTCATCGTACATGTACGCGTTTGTTACCGCAATTACAGGCGCAGTCATGCTTGCCATTCTTGCAGGAAGAGCGAGAATCGGCTGAATTCACCCCAACTTCCCGAGAATCTCCCTCAAGTCCTGAGGAATGGTTACTGCCTTCCAGGTCGTGGTGTCAACGCACACGAGTGTCATGCTCCCATGGGCGGATAGCTTACCGGTTGTGATATTGGTAATCTCAAACCGAATCTTCACAGACTTGTCTTTAATTTCTACAAGCGACAGATCAGTTCGTCCCGAATCACCGAATCTCATCGGCGACTCGTACTCGCAATGTGCTTCCACCCTCGGAAATGCGACGCCGTACCTCTCCATGACATTTCCCTGGGTTGCGCCTGAACTTCCGTAGAATTCCTGTTCTGCTCTCTCGAAATATCTGAAATAGTTTGAAAAGTGAACCACTGCAAGAGCATCCGTCTCCACCCAGCTTACCGTGAACTGATGACTGAACCGGGGCATGTTGAGCAGATGCCGCAAATCGTATTAATTATTTGAGCATACCAAGCAGCGTGAAGCACAAAGAACAATTTACCCCTGCTCACATTGAGAGGTAAAGCATGAAGATAGCATTTGTTACACCTGAGGTGCGTCCGATCTCAAAATCCGGGGGCCTGGCAGATTACGTGCAGTCGCTGGCAGGCGCCATATCCGAGATGGGGAATGAGGTGCATGTTGTAACCCCCGATTACTCATCCTCGCAGGAAGAAGCAGATGAGACCATAAATGTCAACGGTCTCACACTTACGTTCAGAAGGCAGCAGGTCGGCCGGTGGACAGCGGAGAAGATAGGCTCAGCTGAACTTTTTTCAAGAAAGGACATGTACGGTTACGAAGACGATTACAGGCGTTTTGCCTATTTCTCAAAAGCAGCTGCCGACCACATAATGGGCAATGCCTACGATATCGTGCATTGTAATGACTGGCAGACAGGCTACGTCCCGCTGCTGCTCAAGCAGTCAAATTCGCACACACCCGTCCTCTACACAATTCACAACATGGAGTTCCAGGGAAACTCTGCGCCAGAAATCCTTGACGAGATAGGTATCAGCAGGTCGTTTTTCCATATGGAGGGTGTCGAATACTACGGGAAGGCGAGCGCAATGAAGTCCGGGATTGTGTACAGCGATTCGGTTGTTACGGTCAGCCCGACATACAGCAGGGAAATCCAGACTCCAGACCACGGCTTCGGCATGGATGGCGTCATACGGAAGTACAGCTCAAAACTCTCCGGTATACTGAATGGAATCGACTGCAGAGTCTGGAATCCTTCTTCCGACGCCGAGCTGAGGGCCTGGTACGGGGCCGAATCACTGGAGGGAAAGGCGCAATGCAAGAGTGCGCTGCAGCGCGAATTTTCACTCCCGCAGGTGGGAAGGCCGCTTGTTGCTTTCATCGGCAGGCTTTGGAGACAGAAGGGCGCGGACATTCTCCTTGACGCGCTGAAATCAGTCCGCGGCAATTTCCAGCTTGTTGTCCTCGGCAGCGGTGACAGGGCACTGGTGAGGAGGATTGAGGACATGGCCGCATCCAACCCGTCCATCAGGGCTATAATGAGATTCGATGAACCACTCTCCCACAGGATTTACGCCGGCGCAGACATATTCGTCATGCCTTCCCGGTTCGAACCCTGCGGTCTTGGTCAGATGATCAGCATGAGGTACGGTACCGTTCCAGTAGTCAGAAAGACGGGCGGACTGGCTGATACGGTCACTGGATTCGATGCCGGCACGGGTGAGGGGAATGGTTTTGTCTTCGCTGAAAACGATCCCCTGGAACTTGCCGATGCGCTTAGTGAAGCTGTAATGACGTACGGCGACAAGGAGAAGTGGAAAACACTTGTGCAAAACTGCATGAATCGAGATTTCTCCTGGCAGTCGTCCGCTCAGGCTTACCTACGCCTTTACAGGACGATCGGCGGCAGGGACTCAGAGCTTTCTTAACAGCGCTATCTCCCTCTTGTACCCGTCCGGATTCGGTGTTTCAAGTGCCATCGGGATCCTGCTCAGGCCCGGGTGGTGCATGAGCTGCCTGAAGCCCTCTATGCCTATCCTGCCCTTGCCGATGCATTCGTGCCTGTCACGCCTGCTTCCCAGCTCCCCTTTTGAATCGTTGAGGTGCACCGCAAGGAGCCTCTTCATCCCTATTTTCTCCTTGAACTCGCCCATTGTGGCATGCAGGGAAGCCTTCTCCCTGATGTCGTAACCCGCGGCAAACAAATGGCAAGTGTCAAGGCAGACACCAAGTCTCCCGGAATCGACATCCTCGATTATTCTTGAAATGGAGTCGAAGTGATGGCATATCACATTCCCCTGGCCCGCCATGTTTTCGAGAGCAAGCTTGACGCTGCAACCCTCTGTCTTTTCCAAGATGTATGACAGGCTCCGCGCTTCCGTCTTCTCCCCCTTTTCGTCTCCGGCCCCCACATGACTTCCAGGATGGAATATGTAAGTGCCTATCCCCAGCTTTTCACACCTGCCTATTTCGTCCAGAACAGCATCAATCGATGTCTTCAGCCCTTTCTTTTCCGGGCTCGCCAGGTTGGTGAGATACGAGCCGTGCGCTACAACCGCTTTGAGTTTGCTTGACTTGAAATCCTCTCTGAACCGCCTTGCCGCTTCCTCATCAATGGGTTTTGCCTTCCACTGCATCTGGTTCCTGGTGAAAATCTGA
>JAKAVR010000030.1 GCA_021817225.1 Thermoplasmata archaeon | reverse complement strand
CCAGAACACATGTCGAGTCAAGCCGACTCACCCATTTGCGCATGAAATGGAGGTGGAGATACGGGATTGCCTCAACGATCAGATAATCAGGCGTCCATGATCCCATGGGATTCTTTGATAGGGAAAGGGAGAAGGAGGCGCTGTGGAGCAGGCTCCTTTTTCCGGAAGAATCCTTCTGGAACGTGCCTGAGAATGAGGGAATGAACTGTGTGCCGTCCGGCGTTGTGAGTGCCCGGCTTGCGGTAGTGTACACGCGAACATCATGACCCAGGTGCGCCAGCCTGTTTGCAAGCTCGAAAACCCTGATCTCGTAGCCGCCAAAGTAGAATGGTGCGCTCTTGTCGCTGATGAAGCCGAAACTCAGGCTCTCCATGATGCGGCACCCCCATGGAAGTGCTGAATTACCGCAGCGGGAGACCTGGAGGTCATCGGCCACCACCCACCGATGAAAGGTATTCCACGCTTCTCATAAGGAAGAGACCCGGGACAAGCGCAATCGAGCCTATGTTCCCCGATGAGATGATTGCCCCTACGAGCCCTTTACCCCTTCTGACGGGGGACCTGAGCACTTTCCAGAATGCCCTGTGTTTCCTGGCATAAATGCCGGATGTGGTCGAATAAAGACTCCTCTTCGCCAGATATTCGCGGAGGCCTATGCCTTCTTCGTGATGATATATCATCGCATTCACCCACCCCACCCCGAAACCGCTTTCGATGAGCTTTGCCTGCAGGTCAAGGTCCTCGTAGCCCACCATTTCCCTGTCGTATCCACCGACCCTGTCGAATGCCGCCCTGCGGATGAATCGCGGACTTTCGCTGAACAGCGTGCCGAACATTGAGTCCCTTTCAAGCGCCCTTGCCCTGGCCCAGTAGTTCCCCCCCGTCACCGCCTTCTCCCTGAGGCATAGTGCATCAAAGCCGTCCGCTCCGGCAAGGCACAGTCCGACAACATCGGCGGACAGTTCCATGTCCGTGTCAAGAAAAAGAAGATACTTCCCGCGCGCAATGGATGCGCCGTAGTTGCGCGCCTCCGACCTGCCCGCATCCATGTCAAAGTAAGTTGCACCTGTCCGGCTGCACAGTGAGCCTGTCCCGTCGGCGCTGTGTCTGTCAACGACAAGAACCTCGAAGTCCCTGGATGTCTGAGCATCGAGTGACGCGAGCAACCGCTCAAGATTCGCAGCGCTGTTCCACGCGGGCACAATCACCGATACGGTTGGCTTGCCGTTGTTCCGAAGCATTGACAGGTTCCTTTCCCAGGCAGGCTGGCACGCACTATGCACATGAGGGCGATACACCAGACAGGACCATTCTCCTGTTGTTGCCTCCCCCGGGTGCAGCAGGTTTGCGTTTCCAGAGCCTTTCGAATTTTTCTGACCCGTCGTGTTTTATTTGGTGGTTCCCTACTGATAGTGCCAACTATACATACAGTGACGGAATCGCAGGACGGTGCGGGGGATGAGGAGAAACTGTCAATTTCTGACAGTGAACCATGTGCTTGAGCACAGTTACGAATCACGTTGCTCGTCGTAGGAGTCTGTAATCACTTTCGCATTGGCAACACTGAAATGACTCTCTGCATAGTGCCTGCAGTTGCCGCCCATGGACCTTAGCCTGTCAGGGTCGTGCAGCAGAGAACGAAGGGCCGAGGCGAGCAGGGAGGGAGATGGTTCCACAGTCAGGCCAACTGACGGGGCAAGCACCTCAGGTATGGCACCGTGATTCGATCCAAGTACAGGTGTTCCGCATGCAATTGCCTCCATTGCAACCCGGCCGAATCCTTCTTCGTAGACAGATGGGACAACGACTATGTCGGCAGCGCTGTAATAAGTCCTGAGTTCCCGCTGGTTCAGCGGACCGGCGCAGACTGTGTTGTTTGAAGTTCTCGCCGCTTCCCTGATCTTCTCCTCCAGTGGCCCTTCGCCGGCGAAAACCATTTTCATCTCCTCCCCGGAGAGCGCCTTGCATGCCTCGAGCAGCACATTAACCCCCTTGACTTCGACGAGGCGGCCTGCAAACAGAGCGGTGAACATGTCATCGAAACCTGCTGCCTTCCTTGCTGTTGCCCTGTCTTCGGGTGAAAACAGGGATAGGTCAATCCAGTATGTCATCCTCCTCATCCTTTCGGGCCTTTCCAGGAGCGGGCGGATTACTGCGCCGACTCTCTCCGAGACAGCAATCACCGAATCAAAACCCGAAAGCACTTGCCTGGCAGCCGTATCGAAAAAGCCTCCGGAGGCTGCACTGATGTAATCCTGGACGTAATGGACAGTGAGGACGGAACGTGTGCCGAAGATACCTGAGACAAGCGCCGTGGCAAGGGCCGAATTGAGGTCATGTGCATGCACCACGCCGATTTCATTCCTGTGCCTTGCAAGCACAAGGACGGAGGCTGCAAGAAGCAGCGGAGCGAGAAGCATGAAACGAAGCCATGTCAGTGACTGGAATCTGTAGAACATGTTTCTGACGGGAGATGGCAGTCTGTATACTGTAATGCTGCCTGACCTTTCGATGTATCTTCCCTTTCTGTCCGAGGTCAGCGGCTGGAATGTGACGACCCACGTCTTCCGTCCAATGGACCGCAGATAGTCGCAGAGATCGTTGAGATGTGTCTCTACGCCTCCGATCCCGGGAGAGAAGAAGAATGACAGAATCATGACTCCCCTGTCTTCTCTCATGCGGACTGCCTCACAGGCGGCAAACCAGAACCTGCCCCGAAACCGTATTCACTGAACGGCCCCCCTTGCACTCGGGCCACTCTCTTCCCGCGGCGAATCCGGGATGTGCATGTCGGATGCTATCCTGTCGAATATGTCCTCCTCCCTGGCGGCGGCGTTATCCCACGACATGTGTTCCATCACCCAGGTCCTGCCCCGTTTTCCAGTTTCCCTGCGCATCGCCTCATCCTTTATCAGGCTGACAACTTTATCGGCATAGTCCTTAGTGTCTGGATAATGCGCCTTCAGAACACCCTCGTTGAACCGTTCAAACACGGGAAGGTCCCAGAGCACTGCAGGTACACCGCTCGAGAGAGCTTCAAGCAGGGCAAGCGAGACGCCCTCGTCCGATGAGGGAAAAATGAACACCTTCGCATTGTTCAGCATCGTCCTTTTCTCCTCCTCAGAGACGAAGCCCGGCATCTCCACGTTCTCCCCGAGGCCCGATGCAACCAGTTTCTGGCGCAGTGTTTCGGCATTGTGGTTTACCGACTTGCCCACAATGCGCAGCTTTGCCCCCGGCACCCTGCTCGAAACGTCCTTCCAGATATCGGGGAAGTACATTATTCCCTTCCTTGGCTGCAGGACGCCCATGTACAGGCCCTCGAAAGAATGGCCAACCGCATCTCCCGACAAGGTATCTGCGCACTCGGCTCCGTTGAACGCCAGGTGCAAAGGCTTGTCAGGGAAGAATGATCTGAAGATGCCGTACTCCTTCCCGTTGTCGAGGCAGATTGCGGCGGAAGAATAGCGTATTGCCATCCTGTACAGGGCAGAGAGTGGTGAAAAAGCGCTGCCGCTGAATCTGCGAGCCGTTGCAGGTATTATGATGTGGTAGAAGATTATCAGCGGCTTTCTGCTCAGCTTCGCGACAAGGTATGAATAGAAGACACTCGGAGGGAATTCATCATAGCACACGACTGCATCGGCCCGGCGGGCAACCGAGGCAAGCCTCAGCACGCTCCAAGGAAGCAGCAGACCCGGTTCGGAGTGAGACTTCACTATTTCCCTGAAGGATGAAAGCTTGGCAAGCACCGCGGGTTCAGAATCCTGCAGAGACCCGCTGTCCACACAAAGAACAACCTGGTGTCTCCTGAATCTCGAATATACATCCAGCACCCTCCTCACGCCGGCGCTCGGTTTTGAGAGTATAAGAGGTGGACATATCATCAGTTTCATGCGATTCCAGTATTGTGAGAGCGGGAAGGGAACATAGACTTTTTCTCATTATTCCGACCCCCTGCGCCCCATCCCGGGTATGTCTTCATCCCGGCAGAAGCCCCCTGATCTCCCTGATGTAGTCCACGGCAATGCTCTCCCACGAAAGCCTGTTCAGGGCATAATCCATGGCAGATTTTGACACTTCCTTCACCATTTCGGCCTCGTTCAGCATGAAGTCGATTGCCCTGCCTATTCCCTCCGGACTGTTCTCCACATACATCCCGCTGTTGAGCCGAGAGTAACCCGCTTCGTCCAGGATTCTCCGGCTCTCACCCACCGCGGACGAAATCACCGGATTCCCGGTTGCCATGAACTCTGCAAGCTTGATTGGAAACCTCGCTCTTTCCCATATTGTATCGCGCATCAGGAGGAGAGATGCGTCACTGCCAAGAATTACCGAAAGCCACTCCCTCCTGTCCATCTTGGGAAGTGCCACTATGTTCGAACCTTCCGGAGGGCTCCTGCCCAGACCAACCAGGAGCAAGTACACATTCCTCCCCTTATCATGCAGCATTCTGCCCGTTTCAAACAGGACCCTTTCGTAATTGGAGTCGGCAAGAGAGGAGATTATGACGGAGTTGGCCGGAAGACCTGTCCTTTTGAGCAGAACTGGTCTTGACATTTCTCTCGACAGCGAGGCAAATTCCCTTGCGTCTATGCCGTTTGGTATGATGCTAGCCTTCCCGCGTGCATGCCTGTTTACCTTCTCCTGAAGCAGGCTGCTTGCGGCAAGAACCCTGTCAGCGCCAGAAACCGCATTCCTTTCCAGAGCCTCCTCCAATTTCGACTCGCCCGTGGCACGCACGCCGTCCGGATCCATGCCCCACCAATCGTCCACATCGACAACCAGGGGCTTGCCGGAACGCCTCGAAATTGATGCGGCCATCCATGTCTCAGGGAACGCAGGGGCGCAAACGTGGACAACGTCCATGCGGGAAATGTCGTACACGAGAGGGCCGACGGCAGAACGGAGCGCTATGCCGGGCAGCACCGTCTTCTCGTGGAGTCTGGGCAGCGTTATCACCCTGAGCGAAGGGGAATACTGCTTCCGGCGGATGCCAAGCTGCCTGAATTCGGCGGGACACGCGATTGTGAAGTCGAACCCCATCTGGGAGAGCTGAACACCAAGGTACCAGCCACGCCAGTAGCTTCCCCTGTTAAGCTGCGACTTTGTGACAAAAAGGATACGTGGCATATTCCCTCCCATATCTCCCTGAAGGCAACCGTGTTGTTCCGGCATGCTACAGAGCATCAAAGGAAGTATTCAGCTTTGCGACTAGAGCTGATTCAAGGCGGAGGCGGCTGAGGCGAAATATACCGCTAGAAATAAGAAAATAATCAAATATGCGCGGACTTCTAATTTTAGGCGATAGTCAGATGCCTGCGGGGGAACAGGGACTTGTTAGGACACCATACATATCTGTGCTTGTGATAGCATTCACAAGGACGCAGTTTCTGAAATACGCCCTTGACTCGATAGGCAGGCAGACGCTCAGGAGAGAATTGTTCGAAGTAATAGTTGTGAGCAATTATGACATGGATAAAAGCAGCCTGGAAAAGCTAAATGCACTGATGATCAGAACTGATCTGAGAGAGCTTGAGTCGAAGATGGCGCTGGGCATGGACGCATGCAGGGGCGAAGTGATATGCATAATGGAGGATGATGACGAGTGGGAGGACAACAGGCTGCAGGCTGTCTACGACCTGTTCACTTCGAGAAAGGACATAGGTTACTATCACAACGCATTCTCCCTGATAGGTGAGGACGGCAAGAAGCTGAAGGATCCAATGTTCAGGCTCATGGACAGAAGGATGATGCGAGCCGGGCAGTACACGAGGGACAGGACCGACGCGACATTCGGAAGCATAAGAAAAATGATCAAGATGGGATTGAGCTTCAACACGAGCTCAATGTCATTCAGGTCGAGCATACTCAGGGAGAGGAAGGAGCTTCTTGTATCCCTCAAGGGAAGAAGTTCAAACGTGGACAATTTCATTTTCTACGCCTGCCTCCTGTCCGGTGCGAAAGTCTACGGCGACAGCAGACGGCTCACGAGATACAGGATTCACCCCCAGAACACATCTAAAAGGTTCCTGACTTCCGGCACCAGGCCTGAGGACCTCGGCTTCGGCATACTGCTGAAAATGACGGAGGACGGGGAAGAGAACATTCAGATAAGGCGGAGCGTGGAGTGCATGATATCAGACCTCAGGTTCGAGATTTATTCTAAGGAGAACGTCCGTGACAGGCGGCTCATGCTCTCCGCCATAGCCGGGCATATGCATTACTTCTCGCTGTCAGACATGCAATACGACTTCATGCTTGTCCTTTTCGGATTGCTGTATTTCATATCGCCGAGGCTTGGTTCAATGATGCACAGCATACCTTCGGAACACCTCGGCTAGCGTCCACGCGCAGAGCAGGACTATAGATATCCTTACTACGCGATGTTTAAATACGCTTCAACCGTAGAATAAAGCCGGTGGGTCAGCTGATTCGCTCGAGACCGGTTTTCAGCGTTGCCATACCAAGCTACAACCACGGGAAGTTTATAAGGGAGGCAATTCAGTCTGTCCTGAAGCAGGAGGATTGCGGCGATCTTGAAGTTGTGATCGTGGACGATTTCTCAACGGACGGGAGCAGGGAGATCATAAGCGAGGAGGCTGCGGCGGATGAAAGGATCACTGCCGTCTTCCATGAGGAAAACGAGGGAATTTCCAGCACTGTGAACGAGGCGAAGAGGTTGTCGAGGGGAGAATACCTTTTCACGCTTGCCTCGGACGATATGCTCAGGCAGGGCGCCCTTGCCAAGATAAGGAAGGCTTTCGAAACCCCATCCCCCGTCGGTGCCATCATATTTGACGGGGAATGCGTCGGGATTGACGGGAAGCCGCTCGGTTACTGCTACTCCGACATTCATCCGAAGCCGCCAGAGGATATGGAGAACGTGTTCAGGTCGCTGCTGCGTGCCAATTTTATAATGGCTGGGGCCACGAGGACAAGCGAAGTGAGGGACAGGGGAATAAGCCTGAGCGAGGAACTGCGATTTCTCGGCGACTGGGTCTACTGGATCGATGTTGCATCGATATCCGACTTCAGATACCTGCCCGAACCACTCTACATATACAGGATACATAACTCCAACAGCTCATTCGAGGACGGGTGGATGGAGGACACCGGGAAGGCCTGTGGTGAAATACTGGACAGGCACTGGAACAGGATTGACCGGGAGGATGCTGCATTCCTTCTGTATCTCGGGGGACTCTCCTACGTCAAGATCGGACGAATGGGGAAGGGGAGGCGTGATCTCTTCAGATCACTTGGCCTCGAACCGTTTTCCAGGCAGGGGTTGAAAACATCTGCGGCTTTTACATTGAGCTTATTTGGCAGAGTCGGGGACGGCCTGCTCAGCGCATACGGCAAACTGCGCTTCTCCAGGGTCGGTGGGCTGTCAATGCACAGGATAAGGAAGCATATCAGGAAAGAAGAGAAAGAGGAAAAACGCAAATGACGCTTTTTTCATGGAACTGATATTCTGTGCCCGACCGCTTCGATCAGGCCATCGGCAACGTAGTCTACCATCTCATCCGTCATCTGAGGATAGACAGGCAGGCTCAGGACTCTCCTGGCAAGCGACTCGGTGACAGGAAACGAGCCCGTGCCGTAGCCCAGATGGGCATATGCCGCCTGAAGATGGGGAGGCACCGGATAGTGAATCAATGTCTCCACTCCCTTCGATGAGAGCGAAGCGCGGACCCTCTCCCTGTCCTGAAGCTGTACGACATACAGATGCCATGCGGAACGGATTCCCTCGGCCACAACAGGAAGCACGAGTTCGGACCGCGGTGTTCCGGAATCTCCGAGGTTCTTAGTGTAGCGTTCCGCTATGGAGTTGCGTCTCTCGTTCCACTGGTCAAGATGGCGAAGCCTTGTCCTCAAAATCGCCGCCTGGAGTTCGTCGAGTCTTGAATTAAAGCCTGCCACATCATGAATGTATTTTTCGTGTGAGCCGTAGTTCCTGAGAACCCTCAGCTTCTCAGCCAGTGAACTGTCCCTGGTGACCACCGCACCACCGTCTCCGGCCGCACCGAGGTTTTTGACCGGGTAGAAGCTGAAGCATGTGATGTCTGAATATGACCCCGTCTTCCTGCCCCTGTAGGAAGCACCGTGAGACTGGGCAGCGTCCTGTATGACGAGAAGCGAATGGCGCTCTGCAATTGCTGACACCGCCGCTGCATCCGCAGGCTGCCCGTAGAGGTCGACAGGCATTATTGCCTTCGTCTTCCCCGTGACTGCTTCCTCAAGCCTGGTCGCGTCCAGGTTGTATGTCACAGGGTCTGCATCCACGGGAACCGGAACCGCTCCGGCATGCGTTACAGCAAGCCATGTGCCGATGAATGTATTTGCAGGGACTATAACCTCATCCCCCTGTCCGATGCCGGCGGCCACGAGTGACAGGTGTAACGCCTCCAGCCCGCTGCCAACTCCCACACATTCTGCAGCTCCGCAGTAGGAGGCAAACTCGGATTCGAATTTCATGACCTCTTCCCCCAGGATGAGATTGCCGTTTTCCATCACGTGCGAATAGGCCTCATCGAGCTCCTCCCGGGTGATTGAATATGCCGCAGACAAATCTACAAAAGGTACCCTCATTGATGATTTCCTCCGGCAATTTCAAGGAAATCGTCATAGTCCCTGATGTAATCCTTCTCGTTATAGTGGGTAGACGCAAGCACAACATACACGGTGTTGGGGTAGAAATTCTCCATGTTAGTCCATATCAGGCGCGGAATGTACAATCCCCTGTTGGGCCTGTTGAGATGGACCACCTTTGTCTCCCTTCCGTCGTTCAGAACAACGTCCAGACCGCCCGAAAGGCAGAGAACCACTTCCTCAAGATCCCTGTGGGCATGAGCTCCGCGCTTCTCCCCGGTGGGTATGTCGTAGACGTAGAAGACCCTCTTGATCTCGAATGGGACATGCTTTCCCGACTCGATGAATGAAAGGTTGCCACGCCTCTCCGCCACCCTGGGGAAGTCGATCATCCTGCACTTCTCAATTCCAGATTCGTGTTTTTCCCTTACAGCATGGGCAAGAGTCATTTTCCACCACCCCTGTAATGGAAGGCTGTCATGGCAGCACTCCCCTGTCAAGCGAGTCCCTGAGATTCAACTCGTAGAAATCATGGGCGATGGCCCTTGCGCCGAAGCTCTCCTTGTATTTCAGCAGCCCTTCGTTGAGGAACATGCCCTCCTTCTCGGTTGAAATTCCGAAATCAAAGTACTTCTTCCCCGGATACACTTCTTTGATCAGGTGCTCATAAACAATGTCGAGCGCGCCTATCTCCTTCCCCCCGGGGCTGTTCGCATTGTACTGGGCGTGAACGGTTTCATTGTGCTCGAATACGATTACACCGGCCTCGAGCGCGCCGCTTCGGGAAGTGGCCGCATAGAGCTTGATGTTATCGGGGAAGCGCTGGGCAAGACGCTTGATTTCAGCATTTGTGTGAACCGGCTTCACGCCATGCCTCTCAATCAGCACCCTTGATAATAGGTCCATGAACGAGTCGAATTCGTAGGATCTTCCTACGGCAAGGCCCGACTGCTCCGCCTTGTGTATCTTGCGGGAACGCATCCTCCAGAATCCCGTCTGTTCTGCATGCGGCAGATAGATGGCTGAGCTGACGTCCCTCCTTGTCAGCCTGGCACCAAGCCTGTAGAGGGCATACAGGTCCTCTTCTGCAGGAGCAAGGTGATAGATGTGGGGCAGCGCCTTGTAGACCAGCCTGTCTATGCCCTGGCCGAGAAGGTATTCGTTCATGGACGAGAAGACTGAAATCATACCCTCCGTCGTCATGTCGAAACCTGAAATCACACCGCCGAAAGTAAGGCCGTTGTGACTGTATATGGTGGCGCCATCTACATGGGCCGGCAGCTCGGCCACCATCCTGCCGTCCCCATCCTTGAACATGAGTGAATGGTCCGTGAACCTGTCCGAATGGTATTCCATGAAATCCCTGTCGAACAGGAATGTACCGTTCTTTGCATCCCTGTTGAATTCATTCCACACTTCCCGCATGGAATGAGAATACTTCTCGGCGTGGACGATTACCAGACTTTGCATAGTTCCCCCGCACCAACCGGCTCCTGAATGCCGTGACCACACTACGTCAATCGACTTAGGAGACAGAGTTTGGGTGTCTTAAGAATGCTGACATATTACTGTATGTATATACCGCAATTTCCCTTCGACGTGGCCAGTTCTCCCCCACGGGGGGCCTTTGACTGGGACAGGCCTCCATGGAGGGCAGCTCGAACAATGTTTCGAAGTCGGGGCGTCATATGGACTGACAGTATTACTGGCATGACAAAAATTGGATTACACAGCACTGCAGATGCCCTGGCTGCAATATCCAACAGCTGAACGGCGCACGCCAGCAGAGGTTGGGAAATGACAACATGTGATAAAATCAACTCAAGTATTATCAACCTGTCTGCCCGATCAAAAAAATCCAACGACCCCTGGAAAAAGAGGGCGTGAGGAGAGTATGTCTTAATGCCTGACGGCACCCCCGCTGCGAAAAGACAGAGAGTCCTGTATGTGGACGACGACCGGCTGATGCTTGACGCATTCAAGCAGTATGTTGAACTATTGTACGATATCGATGTTACCACGGTGCTCTCCCCGGGGAAAGCAATGGCTGTCCTGGACAGGGAGCCGTTCGATGTCGTTGTAAGCGATTTTCAGATGCCTGAGAAGAACGGTATAGACTTTCTGAAGGAGCTCAGGGCGGATGGTAACATGGTTCCTTTCATACTTTTCACTGGAAAGGGAAGAGAAGAGGTAGTCATTGAAGCGCTGAACAACGGAGCTGACTTCTATGTGCAGAAGGGGGGTGAGCCAAATTCGCTGTTCAGGGAAATGGCACATTACATAACATTATGCAGCGAAAGAAGGAGGAAGGAGGAAGAGCTGCTCGCAACTAAGGAAAGACTGGAGTCGTTTGTGCAAAACACCGCAGAATCCATAATTCTCTTCGATCTGGAAGGAAGGATAGTCTCCGTGAATTCTGCCTTCGAGCAGACTTTCGGATGGTCAAGGGAGGAGGCGGTCGGACTTGTACTGCCAATGGTCCCCGATAACGAGGTGGACGCAATAAGGAAACTGTTCAGCCGTGTGGCCGAGACAGGAAAAGCGATGCGCTACAAGGGAAGGAGGTTGAGAAAGAATGGCGAGTTGTTTGATGCAGTCATGACTGTGTCGCCAGTCAAGGACTTGAGCGGAAAGACAATTGCAATTGCGGGTCTGGCGCTTGACAGGTCATCGGAGGTGATGACCCTGGAAACAATAGAGAGGCAGAAGGAGGAGCTGAATGTTCTGCTCAGGAGCATTGGCGACGCGGTCATCGCCACCGACCGGGAAGGAAGGGTGACCTTCATGAATCAGGTGGCAGCCGGATTCACTGGCAATGATCAGAATGATGTTATTGGAAAGGACGTGGATTCAGTATTCCACATAATAAATGAAGATACAAGGCAGCCAGCCGAAATACCTGTCGACACTGTAATAAAACAGGGGATCGTGGTTGGCATGGCAAACCACACAATACTCATTTCAAATGACGGAACCGAAAGGATGATACAGGATTCCGCCGCCCCGATCAAGGGTGCTGACGGTTTCATCAGGGGCGTTGTGATGGTCTTCCGCGACGCAACCGTTGAGAAACTGACTCTTAGAAGAAGGGAGGCCAGAAGAAAAGTTTCTGAGATACTTGCCACTGCCGACTCGGTTGAAAAGGTGCTTCCTGCGGTTCTCGAGGCGGTTTGCACCTCCCTGAAGTGGCAGGCGGGGGAAATATGGTTTCCGGACGAGAATGGCAAAAGGCTTCGGCTGAAGGCCCAGTGGAGCGTGGAGTCTGCGCAGCTGCAGGAGTTCGAAAAGGAATCAAGAGGCGTAAGCTTCGGCATGGGCTCGGGCCTCCCGGGAGGTGTTCTTGCGGCAATGAAACCACTTTGGATCCAGCTCATTGGCAACGAGCCGCAGTTCGGAAGAAGCGAGATTGCAATACACGCAGGACTCAAGTCGGTCTTCGGTGTGCCTCTCAGCGGTCATGGCAATGCACTGGGCGCGATGCTTTACTTCAGCGCATCGGAAATGAAGCCCGATCCCGACCTTATGAACACGATGGAGGACATAGGAAAACAGGTCGGCCTCCTGGTCTCAAAGCTTGAGGCGGAGAGCAGGCTGAAAGTCATTTCACAGAATCTCCAGTCCTTCGTGAAGCACACGCCGCTCATAATCATAAGCACAGATCTTGAGGGCAGGATACTGTCGGTAAACGACTCATTCGAGAAGGCCTACGGGTGGACGGCTGAAGAAGTCACCGGGAGGATGATGGACGTGCTAATCCCGAAGG
Source organism: Thermoplasmata archaeon (assembly GCA_021817225.1). GTDB lineage: Archaea > Thermoplasmatota > Thermoplasmata > Sysuiplasmatales > Sysuiplasmataceae > JAJZXY01. The sequence goes on along the minus strand of JAKAVR010000030.1, from coordinate 10,259 downwards.
GCGAGAAGAGGGATCTTAACGAAAAGATGAGGACTGTGGCGGAAGGAAATTCTGTCAGGTACGAGGCCAGGAGGGTCAGGAAGGACGGGCAGATGATAGACATCGCGGTGATGCTTTCGCCGGTGACTGATCAGAAGGGAAATGTGGTGCAAATCACGAGCATCTGCAGGGAAATAACAGAGGAAAAGAAGGCAAGATCAATAACAAACCTCAACCACGCAGTCATAGAGAATCTGAATGAAATGGTGCTTGTCACAGAACTTGACGGGAAGGGCGAACCGGTTGTGGTATACGCCAATCCGGCCTTTCTGAAGGCAAGTGAGAATACGCTTGAGGAAATAAGCGGAAAGTACCTGTTTGAGCTTGACAGAAGCCTCGTTGATACAGATGCGGTCAATGACATCTACAATGCATTCAAGGCAGGACTTCCCTCCAGAAGGGAAATAGTTCACACGGACGGGAAAGGGGAAAAAAGGTTCCTGGAGACGCATTTCTTCCCGCTGAGGGACGAGGAAGGCAGAGTCACCAGCTGGGTCCTGCTGCAGAGGGATGTTACATCCTTTGTGGACCAACGTGAAAAACTGCGCGTGTCAAACGAGAAGCTCAATCTCATGGAGACGATAAGCAGGCATGACATGATGAACCACCTGCAGGCGATAGAGCTCTACATCCACATGGTGCTGAGCACCTCGGAAGACAGCGATGTTGCCTCCAGGCTGGAGAAGATAAACAGGATAACTGAGCAGATGAAAAGGCAGCTGAACGCGCTGAAGGAACTGAAGTCCTCGGGGAATCCGCGCTGGATGAATGTTCACAAGACATTCCTGGACAGCGTCGCAGGAATGGACACAACGGGGATCAGGATTGGAGTGGAGGGGGAGAATGCCGATATCGTGGCGGACCCGCTCGTTGAAAGGGTCTTCTTCAACTTCGTCGACAATTCCATCAGGCACGGCGGAAATGTCAGGAATATCACCCTCCGGATCATCAGGGGAGTTGAAGTGCTGAGGATAGTCTACTATGACGATGGTTCAGGCATCCGGGCTTCGGAAAAGGACACCATATTCACGACTTCCAGGGACGGGAGAAGCCATGGTCTGCGACTTGCAAGGGATGTTCTTGGCATTACAGGCATACAGATACAGGAAACAGGAGAAGCGGGAAAAGGAGCAAGGTTCGAGCTGTCTGTTCCCGACGGGGGCTTCAGGACCCGTGGAACGAACTAAAGCGGCGGTGGCAAATATGAAACGGGACTGTGACACAGTGGGAGGAGGCGGCCGATGGATAGCCTGAGGGGAGTGATGCGCCGCGTCGCTGACGGGCTGAGGCATCCTCTGACAGGCTGGGCAGTGCCCTCCATCGCCATTGTTCTGCCCATGCTGGCCCTGACAGGCATTTTCCTTGCATACCATTCCCTTGTGATTCCAGGAATTCAGTTCTCTTCCTCGCTCTTTGTTGGAGCTGTTGTCCTTATCACGGTGTGCCTGTACACGGTGCGCTACAGGACCACAGGCTTCAGTTTCGATGCCATAACCGCCGTGGCATTCCTCTCCGCATTTCTTTTCAGTTCATTTTCTGCGTACGTGGCAGACATAATGCTCAGGGGAGGCACCTCGACCAGTTCTTTCTACATGTCGCAGATGCTGGAACACATTTCTTTTGTGGTTGTTGGAGGCGTCCTGCTTGCAGGTGTCATCAGCCGGGCGACCGTGAGGAAGATAGGAAGGATCGAGCTTGCCACCTGGCTGATCACTGTAGTTCTGCTGACAGGAATCACCGCGGCCGCCCTCGGGCTTGTTGCCCTCGGTTCGGCGCAGCTTTTTGCCATCGAGGCATCCTCCCTCGAGGATTACATACACATTACTGGATTGTTGATGGCTCTTGCGGCCGGCGCTGCACTCTTCAGGGACAGAATCAAACTGTTCAGGAACAGCTACAACGGGCTCCTTCTCTTTGTCATTCTGCAGGGAATGATGATGGTCGTCGGACTGACGCAGGACACGCAATACACCTACGGTTGGTACGTGGACATGGTGGTCATCTCCCAGGCTTACCTGTTTCCCCTTTGGGGACTGCTCATCGACTACCTGAACCTCCAGTCAAGAAACAGAAGGATGAGCGGTACTATTGAGGAAGCGGGCAACTGGATGCTCAGGACAATGATATCCCCGGGGGAGAATAACAGCATACTTGGCACGGTCTCAAGGAACTTCAGATCGGGGGAGGCATTCTCATTCCTTTCCACCGACGGGGTGGAGTGGACGCTCGAGGACACAAGCTCACTGAACGACACGGGGCTTGAACGGATGGCCAGGCAGATGAGGGTTGACCTGCGTGAATTCGGCGGGACTGAAGGCATCACCGTTATTTCGGACTCCGACAGGACGGAGAGGTCGGAGACCATCCGCCGCCTGCTCCAGTCCAGTTTCCTTGCAACCGTGGCACGCATACAGCCGCAGCTCTTCAGACTGGTCGGCATCAGGGAAAGAGACAGAATATTATGGCTCGAGGAGGAGAGAAGGTTCATCTGGCTGCTTACGGGGATGCAGGCAACATCGTCCATGGCACGCTACACGCTGGACAGGAGGGCGGAAACAGTCTCGCAGCTGCTCGCAATGGTCCAGACGACACGCATACTCACCAGGCTCGAGGAAGACCCTTCAAGGAACTATGACGAGGTGGTTGCAGCAATGGTTGAGATGCTTGACTACGAGAATTCATCAATCTGGCAGGTTGACACGGACGGGACAATGAAACCGCTTGCGTGGAGAACTCTCGAAAGCATAAGAATGCCTTTCGACCCGAAGGCGACACTGAGGATGGGCTACGGGGTAGTCGGAAGGGCGGCGGCTGAATTGAAACCAGTGTACGCGGCCGATACATCGAAAGAGATCGGCTACCTGAACCTCTTCGGCGAAATCACAAGGAGCGAATACGCCTATCCTGTGATTGTGGATGACAGGTGTTTTGCCGTGCTGGACGTCCAGTCGTCAAAGCTGAATGCATTCGAGTCGATAGACCAGGAAGTCATAAACACGGTCGGAAGGCTGCTTTCCCTGTCAACAACACTGCGAAGGCTTTACAGCAGCATGAGCGAAAGCAGGAAGATTGCAGAGGCAAGAAGCGGACTGATTGCACACGACCTGAGAAACATACTGCAGGCACTTACCACCCATATTGAGCTCATCAGGCTGAAGATGAGCAAGTCCGGAGTGCAGGCAATGGACATATACGGAAACCTCGACGAGCTGCGCACAGGCATTTCAAATGCGCACAGGTTTCTGGAGGAGGTGCTCACAATCTCGAAACTGGAGGCGGGCAAGATTGGGACTGTAAGGGATTACGATGTCAGAGATTTCATTGAAAGCAGCTACAGGCTCCTGACAGAGACATTCCCGGCAAAGAAGCTTGATCTGAAGATCACGGGGGACGGCGCGGGAGTGGATTACATGATAAAGGGAACAGAGTTCGTACGCGATGTCTTCATGAACCTCTTCTCAAATTCGGCAAAATACACGGACGGGGAAGGTGTTCTGCTGGAAGTGGGCCTTTCAAGGGAGACTGAAGGCAGCGGCAATTATGTCATGGTGAATGTTTCAGACAGGGGAAGGGGCATAGAGCCCGAGAGGGCCAGGGAAGTGTTCAACAGGTTCAACAAGGGAGCAAGCGGCACGGGGCTTGGCCTTCCGCTTGTCAAGCAGATCATGGAGAGCATCGGGGGCAGCATCTCAATAAGTGAGAGAGTGGAGGGTGATTACACGAGGGGAACAACTTTCCACCTCCGTTTCCCGGCAGCCGACCATTCCATCCCCGCGTACATGCACGCCGCGGAAATGTGATTCACCGAAGGCACGAATCACAGATGCCTGTCGAACCACTGGAGTATGGATGAGAGCCTCCTCACCCTGTGCGCAGGCTTGCCCGACCTTGACAGTTCATGGTTCTCGCCCGGGAAAAGTTCCATCTCCGCTTCGGTGCCGTGATACCGCAGTGCCGTGTAGAGCTGGTAGGCCTGCTCCACGGGGCATCTGTAATCCTCCTCGGAGTGCATTATGAGCAGCGGCGTCCTGATGCTTTTTGCATATTTCAGCGGTGATTTTTCCCAGTATTTTTCCAGGTTGTCCCAGAAGTTGCCTCCTATCTGGTCGCTGTTGAAGTTGGGTCCTATGTCGGAGGTGCCGAAAAATGACACCTGATTGCTTATCGATCTCTGCGTGACGGCTGCCCTGAACCTGCCTGTATGGCCGATTATCCAGTTTGTCATGAAGCCGCCGTACGAGCCGCCAGTGACTCCGAGCCTGTCTTCGGCCCAGGAAGGGTTGTCCTTCAGGCAGCTGTCCACAAAAAGCATCAAATCCCTGTAGTCGCCGTCGCCAAAATGCTCCCTCACCCTTGAGGCGAACTCCTCGGTGTATCCGTCGCTCCCCCTCGGATTGCAGAACATCACATTGTAGCCGTTTGAGGCAAGGAGGTGGAATTCGAATTCGAATGCATTACCGTATGCTGTCTTCGGGCCGCCATGTATCTCAAGAACAGCAGATGCGTTCTTCCTGCTTCCGTTGCTCAGGACCCATCCGTCGATAACTTGGCCGTCAAATGACGTGAATTTAGTGTGCCGTGGCTCGGGGAGCTTCATTGCGGTTATATGCCTGTTGAAACCGCTCAGCTTCCCGCTTCTTCCGTTGACATGCCTGTAAAGCTCAACCGGCCTGGAAGCGGTCTGCGCCACGAAGATGAACCCGTCGCCCTGGAGGTCGAATGACTCAATGCTGCCGAGTCCCGACAGCTCCCTGGCAATCCTGCCCGATTTCATGTCGCATCCGAAGATGTCACAGTTGCCTCCGTCGGTAGCGAGGAAATACACCCTTCTTCCGTCATCAGACCATTTGAGTGCAGTTTCTGTGGCAACGCGGGTATCCGAATTCAGTGAGTTGCCAATGTTCAGATCAATGCCGGTGCCATCCCTGCGCTTTCCGCCCGAGACGGGAATGAAACAAAGCTTCAGATGGGTGAAAAGACCCCTGTCCTTCGCCCTGTATGTGAATGCTACCGTGCTCCCGTCGGGTGAGACGGATGGAGAGCTGTAGGATGATGGGCTGCCTGTAATGCTCTTCAGCCCTGAACCGGCGAATGTGCATGAGTAGAGATCGCTTGTGTATACGTCCCAGTCATCCATCCGAAGCGAGAGGACGAGCAGGTTCCTGCCCGGAACCACGCCGAATGAGTTCACTGTAAAATTCCCCCTGGTCACCTGCTTGACCTTTCCTGCAAGGCTTGTCCTGTAGACCTGCGTCTCCCTGTCGTGCAGGAATCCCTTCGCGTTGAAGTAGAACGGGTATTTCGTGATGCGCTTCACATCATCCTTCTTCTCCTCACTCCCTCCCTTCTGCGTTGTGCCGAGGAAGAAGATGTTCTTTCCGTCGGTTGACCATTCGATGCTCCCTATCTCTCCGTCGAAGTCGCATACCTCGCTCGCCTCTCCGCCGTCTGCGGCCATAACCATGACCTGGTTGTGCTTCTCCTTCCCTCTCCTGGAGACGAATGCAATGTTCTTACCGTCTGCAGACCATCTCGGCATCCTGTCCCCTGGTCCGTGAGTGAACTGTTTCAGCTTGCCGTCATGAATCCATATCGCCGAGCTGTATTCGTTCGTCTTCCTGTCCGGCCGTGAAACAACAAAAGCAGTCCTGCTTCCATGGACATGCGGGTCGCTGACGTACCTGAAACTGTAGAAATCGTCGCTTGTGAGCCTTCTCATGGCGCCTGAAACGGCACGCGGAGGAATAATGTTTACTCAGGCCCTAAACAGCTGCAGATGCGCCAGATTCTCAGCGGGTGGCTTTATGCCCCTTGCCTGCAACCACACAGTAATGGTACGGTCCTATGTCGGGCGTGGACTGTATTCTGAAGCCTGCACTGGAAAGCATGTCGATGCTTTTTTCCAGGGACAATCTGATTTCCTGCGGCGGACCGAATTCGCGCTCTTCCTTCTTCCAGTCGATGTTTACAATCCTGCCTCCGCTCTTGAGCACCCTTCCCGCCTCCCCAAGGAGCATTTCAGGTTTCTGGAAATCGTGCAGGACATTTGTGAGAAGAACAAAGTCCACACTGCCATCCATGAGCGGTATCATCTCATCTAGTTCGAGAAGTATCAGATCCGCCCTCGCTCCCGCAGACTCGGCAAGCCGCTGACTGCAGACTGAAAGGAGCTTTGGGCTTGCATCAATGCCTATCAGCACCCCGTTGCCACTCATCCTGACCGCCGCAGGGAGTGTGAAAAAGCCGGGCCCGCATCCGAGATCTACCATAATCCCCTCCCTCGGCGCGTTCACAATCTCAAGTATTTTCTCCGGGTCCTGCCACTTCCTCCTTTCTTCGGAGAGGAGAAACGAGCCCATGTGATCGAAACCGGTCGACTCATGGTCATGGTGGTGGCCATGATGGTGGTCATGCCCCTTGTTTTCAGTCATGATTCACTTTCAGGCGCACTTACCGCCTCTTTCAGGAGGTGGAAGAGCGCCGCCTCCCTCTGTGTGCATCGTTCTGGTAAGCCACGAGCCTTGTAACCTCCTCTTCCCGCATATTGTTTTCTGTTTGGGCGTGGGGGAGCCGTTAACGGGTGACTAAAGGGGTTCAGCCCCTCGTTGCAGCTTGAGTGAGACGGCGCTGATGTTTGCGCCGGGCGCCCGGAGAGCGTGACTTCGGGATATTTCCTGCATACGGGCCCGTGAGGAGTTAGTGGAAAGCAGTGGAAATTGTTTGAGCCGCAGAGTCAGGGCTGTTTTCACTGCTGCTTCGGATACATATCCGGCAGTGCGTGCTGATGTTCTTCAGCATCGTAGAAGTAGATCTTTCCTTCCGCTTCGTTCAGCGTCAGCTTGTGGTGTCCATCGCAGTATGGCTTTGTTTTGCTCAGCCCACACTGGCAGATATATACTGTCTTGTCGCCAACTGTAATCGGAAAAGGTTTGTTCGCTTCATGTAATACAATCCTTGCCATATAGACCAACTTTTTTCTGTATCATTGAGTTGATACTTAACAATGTGCAAAACCAGGTATCACTCTTAATACCTTCTCACTGCATCGGCAGCCACCAATAGCGCATGACTGTGCCGGAGGCTTTATGCCCCCTCAGGTAACCTGTCCTGAATCCCCTTCGACCTTTTCCCCCCTGATGAGCAGCGGGAAAAACACCGCAAGCACGATCGTCCCGAACAGCAGGAGGGAGTAGATGTCTACACCTATCAATGAGGCGCTGAGGGCGGTTGCAGCAATGACCACCCCAACCGCGCCCCTGCTTCCCAGGAAACCGACAGCGCTCCTCGGTTTCAATTCTATGTCCATCACCTTGCAGAGCAGAAGGACGAGACCTGAACCGACACCTCCTGTTATCAGCAGGAGTACGATCAGTATCAGTATGTATATCGGGGAAGGGAAGACGACATTCAGCCCGGCAATTGTGAAATAGACGGGTATGAAAAAGCTGTCGTTTATTCTGTTCATCGTCCTGGTAAGAATCCCCAGTATCTCCTTGCCCACAGCAACCTCGCTTATGATCATACCTGCAAAGAACGCTCCGAGGACGTATGTGAAACCAAAGTCCTGGAAGAATGTGGCTGCGAGCAGGCCACCGAGAATTATCGCACCGAATATCACCTTCTCCCCGTGCTCGGTAGCATGAATCCTGTTGAATGCGCTTACCACTTCCTCGGAATAGTGCGCTATGACGATGTCGGCAACGAAAAGCGCGACAAGAAATGCAATGACAGAAAGCAGCCTTGGAAGGAAGAATGCGGTGTTGAGCAGAGAGGAGAGGAGCACAAAGGCGACAAGATCGGAGATTATGACGCTCGAAAGAATGATCTGTCCGGACGTTTGCTGGAGCAAGTTGTACTCCCTGACAAGTATTGAAATGATGGAAATTGACGGAACTCCAATCGACAGAGCAATTATAAGGGCCGTTGTCAGGCTTTCGTGGAAGACGAAGTAGAGCAGCTCGGTCATCATAAGCACGGGTATGACAAAGTTGACAATCGTAAGTGGAATTGCCTTCCTGTATGACCTTATGATCGACGATGTTGTCATCTCTATCCCGATGAGCAGGACGATGAAATAGAGGGCAATGTCGGCGATGCTTGAAAGCTCGGAGGTGGGAACAACGACTCGGAGTATAGCGGGGCCAAGGATGAAACCCCCAAGTATCTCGGCTGCAACCGCAGCAAGTTTGAATCGCTCGAAGATCTGGCCAAGCACCAGGCCGACCCCAAGCAGTATCAGAATTGAAGTGATGATATCAATATGAAGTCCCCTCCTCTTTCCCTCCGGTATAGCTGTACCGATTTTAGACGATGCGGTTCAACGATATAACCTGTTCACTAAAGAGTTTCATGTCGGGCATTTCACAGCCTGTGTCGCAGCAGGGAAAGGGGTACGGGGGCAAGCAGTTCAAGCACATGCGTAGTAAAGTGCTCCGACGAAAAGTGTGCATATTTCCCCTGTTTCATGACGACGCTTAATACTTAATATATCCCGCGCGATGCAATCGCAGATGGAAGAGCTTTCGGGGAAAGATTCACTGGGCAAGGGCATCGTTTTCCAGTACGCCTACTACGCTGTCCTTACACTCTCAGGGGCTGCATTCTATCTGTATGTCACGCACATATTCCCCACGTCGACAGTCGGCTCGATTGCCCTGCTGCTGGCAATTGTCGGGCTGTTTCCCGTTTTTTTCACCCTTGGGCTCCAGTATGGCTGGCAGCATTTTGTTTCATATGCAATAGGTGAAAACAACACAGAGGAAATAAAAAGGCTGATAAGGCAGGCGATCAGGACCGGCCTTCTTCTTTCCGGCGTCTCTGTCATTTTCCTTGTTGCAACGGCGCACTACATATCCATCTTCTTCTTCCATACCGGGACGTACACAACGCTCATCCTGCTCCTGGGCCTGGACATAGCCCCTGCGATCATGATCCAGATAATGAACGGCATAATGCTTGGCCTTCAGAACTTCAGGCGTGCGGGCATCATTGGAATGGCATATGTAGTCCTTGTCTACGGCTCATCCGTGATACTCCTCAGGGTGCTGAATTCACTGAATGCCGTTCCGATCGGATGGGGGATAGGTTACGTGGCAGGAGCGTTTCTCTATTACGCCGAGCTGTCCAGAGTGCGCCTGAGGCACGCGCCTGGAAAGCGCGAGTTTGGGGACATAGTCAGGTACTCGCTCCCGTTGTATGCCACCGGCATTCTGAGCTTCGGCGCAACCTATATCGACAGGCTCACCGTCGCGTTCCTCAAGAATCTGTCGAGCATAGGCGTATACACTCTTGTCCTGCTCATCGTGAGCGGGACAGGGCTTCTGAGCGCACCCATAGGCGGTATTGTCTTCTCCAAGTTCTCGGAGTTCTATGCAAGGAGGGACAGTGACATGATCAGGGAAGGCGTCCGCATTTCAGTAAGCGCAGCATCGGTCCTCTATGTACCGGCTGCCCTTGGACTTTCAGCTCTCTCCGTACCTGTGCTGAGAGTCCTGGGCGGACCGGCATACGTGGCAGGCAGCGTGCCATTGACAATCATACTTGTGGTGAATGCTTTCTTCATAGCTGGCGGAACGCTCGGAAGCGCGCTTCAGGGGACGAGAAAGACGCATATCTTCGTCATCTCGGCATCCCTCTCGCTTATGTCGAACTTCATACTTTCAGTCGCGCTCATACCGACCTTCTCCCTGATAGGCGCAGCCATCGGCTTTTCCTCGGTGGGGGCTGTCGGTTTCTCAATCATATTCTACTTCGCGAGGAAGTCTGGCGTTGTGCACGTGGATGTCAGGATGCTTGCCAAGATATGGCTCTCGGCGCTTACAATGGCTGTTCTCGTTTACGTCTTTGCATTCCTTACAGGCTTTGCCGGGGTGCTGATACCACTGTATGTAATTTCAGGCGCAGTTGTTTACATACTAATGCTCAGATTCACTTCCGCCCTGGGCGAGAAGGACAAGGAGATGCTCCTGAGTCTCATACCAGCCAGCCTGTCACCATTGAGAACGTTTGTTGAACTGCTCTGACGGCGGACAGCCCGTGACCATTTCCCATAGCGAATGACTGCGCTTTCGGAAACATACTTAATCATCACTCACCTAGTGCACCAATCGTAAAGTTTTTGAAGCAGTAATGCCATGCCCTTCCCAGACGGCAGCGCGTCGGGATGGGATGGGCATTGTCAAGTTTTGCGCCAAAGTCAGTAATCATACTCTCAAAGAAGG
>JAKAVR010000029.1 GCA_021817225.1 Thermoplasmata archaeon | reverse complement strand
CGCCGTCGGGTACGTTCTTCCCGAAACAGGAAGCGTCATAAATTCGCTGCAGGTGGATTCAGTTTCACTCCCCATAGCAATAGGGCTGATATGGATGATGTACCCACCTCTTGCTTCCGTGAAGTACAGAGAATTGGGCAAAGTTAAGACGGCAGGCAAGATGCTCGGGTTGTCTACGATTCTTAACTGGCTTGTCGGACCCTTCCTCATGTTTGGACTGGCTTACCTCTTTCTACCGGACATGCCTGCATTCAGGGATGGCATAATACTGGTGGGTCTTGCAAGATGCATAGCCATGGTCTTAGTCTGGAACATGCTGGCAGGTGGCGACAATGAATATGCTGCAATCATAGTCGCCATGAACGCACTCTTCCAGATAGCGTTCTATTCAATCTATGCATTCCTGTTCATCAACCTTCTGCCGGAGTCTCTCGGCCTGTCAGGGAGCAATGCGGTGGCCATTCATGTGAATCCGCTGACGATTGCCGTGAGTGTGGCTGTTTTTCTCGGCGTGCCGTTCGCCCTGGGCCTGATCACGAGGCTCGTGCTTGCAGGGCGGAAGGGCGAAGAATGGTACGAGAGAGTCTTCTTGCCGAAATTGAGACCAACTGCCCTGATCGGCCTGCTTTTCACCCTCATTGTGATGTTCAGCCTTGAGGGAAGGGCGATAGTAACGCTGCCGATTGACCTACTTCGAGTCGCTGTTCCGCTCCTGTTCTACTTCATAATCATGTTCGCGTCCTCATATCTCCTCGCCTGGAAGGCCGGACTTAACTACGAGGAAACAGTCACTACGTCATTTACCGCGGCAAGCAACAATTTTGAGCTCGCGATCGCGGTTGCAGTGAGCGTCTTCGGCATAACTTCGGGACAGGCATTTGCGGCTGTAATTGGGCCTTTGATTGAAGTCCCCACAATGATAGGCCTCGTCTATCTTTCGCTCTGGTTTGGAAGAATGCTCTTTAAGCGCCGTGCCATGGACAGAGCAAGTCCATTCGGTGGAGATAATCCCGTTTCAGGAAACACGAATTCAGCCGATGCAGGCAATTGGAGGAAGGAATTGTGACAGCACCAGGAAAAGGAGCGAAGATTGAAAACAAGTCGTTGCTCCGCCTGATAGACAACGGCATGTGCTCTGTTGCGGACATAAGACGCGCATCCAGAGAAGCAGAGAGGCTGGCTTCAGGTGCAAATGCTTCCGAAATGCACTCGCTCGAGCACATGTTCAGGATACTTGGCGACAGGAACAGGCTTACAATCCTTGCATTGCTCAGCGGGAGGGAGATGTGTGTCTGCGAGCTGATGACTGCGATCAAAACAAGCCAGCCGACCACTTCGAGAAACCTGAACATGATGGAGCAGGCCGGCCTGGTTCGGAAGAGAAGGATTGGCAAATGGGCGTTCTACAGCCTGGCCGACTCACCTGTGAACGGAGCGATCTCAACACTCCTGAGCAGAATGAGGGTGTGAGGTGTGAGCGGCGAAAAGAAGCAGGAAAAGAGAGTGCTCTTCGTGTGTATTGAAAATGCGGGCAGGAGCCAGATGGCGGAGGCCTTCGCTGCAAGATACGGCCTTTCCGCTGCCAGCGCCGGTACCTTGCCTTCGGAGACGGTCAATCCCTCAGTAGTGGAGGCGATGAGAGAGGTCGGCATCGATATCTCGCCAAACAGGCCCAGGCTGCTGACGAAAGAGATGATCGATGCATCTGTGCTTGTTGTGACTATGGGATGCTCTGTGGAGGATGTATGTCCGCGCCCACTTATCGCCCAGATGAAGAAGAAACTAATGGACTGGCATATTGAAGACCCGAAGGGAAAAAGTATCGAAAATGTCAGGGCCATACGCAAAGAAATCGAAGATAAAGTCAGGTCTCTTGCATCAGAGATTCAGACGGCGGATGACGGGCTGGCATAATCCTCCGTGCCGAACAGGGCGTTCAAGATGATGCCTCGTTGTTCCTTCTGGCATAAGAACTCAGGTACAGCCGTATGTATGGTGTAAGTGCCTCCATGACCTTGGATTCGGCCTTGCTGATGTGTTCCTGCAAAGTTGATTCGCTTATGCGTTCCGCAGCCGCAAGCGTTTCCATTGACGTCTTCTTCGGTATTCCAAAGTAGCCCGAGGCAGCGGCAAAGGCAAGGTGCCGGACCTGTTTGTCAGTAAGCCTTCCAAAAAGATCTGAAAGAGAAATGGTGTAGGAATCCCTGAGCGCGTTTGGGAGCAGCCTTGTTTTCCTTACAATGCTGACACTGCCGACTTTCCTGAGAGACTCGAACAGTTCCCTGAAATTCTCGTTTTCGGGGGAAATGACTGAAAGCGTTTCCTCGCCCCCCTTGTATATCACAGGTGCTTTCCAGAGACATCCGGCGCGCTCTGCCATCCTCACAGTGGAATTCAGATTGCTGCATCTGCACGCCACCGTGGCTGCCAGGACATCTTCGGCCGGGGAGATGAACAGGACTTCGCTTTTAAGCGCGGAAACAAAACTCTGGAGGCTCTCCCTTATGCGTGATGCCTCACCCGGATCCGAAGAATCAACTTCAAGATAGTCAACCTTCGAGTTGCACCACCTGTATATGGTCGATTCAGGGTAAAGTCTGGATATATTGTTGAAAGGCATATCATGCCCCAGTCGCAGAACAATTTCTTCCATAATTATCACCGTTCCAGAACGGTATCAATTATATCTACGAATGGGCGGATAAATGCTGCGGTGAAGTCGATATGGCGGAATTCATCATAGAACATGAGTGGAGTGCGGAGAACAGTGAAAGAGTCGTCAAGACAGTCAATGGAATAGTCGAAATGGCGAAATCATCGAAATTGCCTGCCGGATTTCTGCTGAAGGAAGTCAATGTTGTTGCAGGTGAGACCAAGGCCTTCTGCACATGGAACGCACCAAGCAAGAGCGCAATAGCCGAGCTCGTGCAGAAAGTCAACCCTCCAACCAAATGGTCAGTATTCGAACTCAACAGGATGTACTGATTTTCGGGCAGGATGCGACGGAATCAGGCGGAATGCCGTTGCACCCTTCATCTTTTTTACAGGTTGCCACAAAAAACTGACGCTCATGAGTGCATGCTGCACAGCGTTGAAGAAATGCTGCCCGGTGCGAATGGCGACATCTGGCCGGCAGTATATCATCTCTATCCATAATATGTTAAGGAAATCATTGAATTACCATGCAAGCGTTGTACCTTTTTCGATATGCGATATCTTGCAGGAGAGAGAGTTCGGGCAGTTGGAACCGTTCACGGGACGGGCGAATGCAGTAACTTTCCGGATCTGACCACATTCGGTGAAGAAAAGTTCTTCATTATCATGCCTGACCCCACGATGTCGGTGGTCCCTCCTTTCCAGCCTTACGGGGAGGTATGAGACTGAAAGTGGTCCTGCTCAGGCCTTCTCACAGAACAGGCAGCCTGTTTCTGAAAAAGCTTGGCTTCCTACCCGTTCCTATTGGGCTGCTTCAACTCGCCGGTGAGCTGCTCAGATCCGGGATGAACACAGTTTCGGTAATAGATATGGAGGCGGACAGCAAGACGATAGACGAAGTTGTGACCGAACTTGTGGCATCCTCTCCCGACATTGTCGGTATCACACTGCATGCGACTGCCGCCCACAACACTGCGGTCCAGATCGTGAGAAGGACAAAGAAAATTGCACCCGGCATCAAGTTCATCGCAGGTGGGCATCATGCGACCTTTATGGCAGAGGAGCTGATAAGGCGCGGCTTTGATATCGTGGTTCTGGGGGAGGGGGATCAGACGATCGCCGAGATAGCAGAAGCGCTCGGCAAGGGAGAAGGGCTTGGATCTGTCAGAGGCATCGTCTACGGTTCACCAGGGGAAATAACAAGAACGGCGAAAAGAGGACTCATCGGAAACCTGGACAGCCTTTCCATTCCTGCTCTGGATCTTGTAGAGCCGTCAAAATACAGACTCGAGACATTTGGCTCAGGAGAGTTTGTGATCTGCCTGGAGACATCGCGTGGATGTCCGTATGCGTGTGAATTCTGTTCTGTGACACCCGTTTGGGGAAACAGATGGAGATGCAAATCAAACAAGCGCATCCTTGAAGAACTTGAGCTTGCAGAAGGGCTTGGCTACAGCTGGGTCTTTTTCACTGATGATGTTTTCTTCGCAGAACCGGTGATAAGGGAAAGAAAGGCGCTCTTCGAAGAGATTATCAGAAGAAGGATGAAATTGAGATGGATCGTCCAGACGAGGCCGGATGCAGTCGTGCGGCATCCCGACGTCGTTGAGCTCGCCTCAAGAGCCGGGATGAGGATGGCTGCGATTGGAGTTGAATCGGGCAGCCGCGAAACTCTCAGGAAAATGAGGAAGGGGTTGCGCCCTTCCACCTCCCAGAAGGCGGTGGAGATACTGGATAGAAACGGCGTGCTTACACTCTGCAGCATGATGCTCGGGGCGCCTTATGAGACTGTGGGAGACATACTGAAGACAATAAGATTCGGCTCCAGGCTTGTCAACTCGGGTGCCGATCTCATTCAATTCACGGTATACACACCCTTCCCAGGGACTGCCGCCTTCTACGAGTCTTCAAGAAACGGAAGCCTTGTGACCAAGGACTGGGAAAGGTTCGACATTCTGACACCTGTGATGAAAACAAAGGTCAACCCGTCCGTGATACAGCTTCTGCAGAGCTTCGGAGTCTACTTCTTCCAGGTAAAGAGCTACATCAGATTCAAGATGAAGAAGAAAAACATGAAGGGAGAGAAGGCAAATCTTCTCGAGGAGGCCACCGGTTATGTCCTGGGGAAGATGTTTGTGTACCTCGCGGACATGCTGAAACTCCCGGCCAGAATGAGGGAAACGAGCAGGCTCTTCGCCGATGCCGGGAGAAACCAGCCGGAAAGTGAATCGTTCAACCCCTCAAGCTCTACGGAGAACTCGCTCATTTACTGGACCGCAAAGTGAATGCTTCCGCTTAGCACGAATTTGAAAAACTGTTTTCGGAAACAGCAATATTAAAGCATATAGCCTGATATGTTCGGCCCTGGAAGCTTCCAGGAAAGGCGTTCCCGAGTTTGCCCGTAACATCCGGCGATGGTGTATCTTCCAACTTACCCTGCGACGTGAATTCGCAAATACTGGCAGTTGGCATTATGTTACAGAAAACTTTCATGGAAAACAACTGGTTTTTCGGCCCCTGACCATATTTAAAGAATGTGCCTCACATGTAAGCGCGAGAGGACTAATAGCCGCAAGTTTAACTCCTCCGCGTGATAAAATGCAAAAATCCGAAGTCCTCTTTGCATTTGGCGTAATTGTAATAATGATTGGAGCCGTCTTTGGCGGCTTCATGCTTTCGAACGCCGCATCGGGAAAGTCGGCAACTGGCCCTTCCTCCGCCCAGTCCTACGACCTGACTATTGTGATAACGACGAACAACTGGTTCAACAGCACGATTGGATATGAACCCGCATTCTTTGTGCTGCAGAATGACCAGCTTGCATCCACGGCCAACATAAGCCTTCCAGCTGGGGTCCCGATACACCTGACCATCATCAACTACGACAACGGAGCGGCCGCGACCCCGGCAGTGTATGCGAATGTTTCCGGGACGGTTGGCAATGTCATATTCATCGCGAACAACACCAATGTGAATTCAACACAACCGGCAGGAGCCGGTTCAGCGATAAACGTTTCAGGGTCACATCCTGTGGGCTCAGTAAATGACAGCAGCATCGCACACACATTTACCATCCAGCTTGGGACAGCAACAGTGCTCAATGTGCCGATAGAGCCTTCATCTGTTGAATCGGCCACTTTCACCCTCGCTGCCGGAACATACAACTGGCACTGCATGGCAAGCTGCGGAAGCGGCTCGGCCGGATGGGGCGGCGCAATGGACACCCCCGGATGGATGGCTGGAGTTGTATACGTCTCCTGAACAAAGGATACACTTCCCGCACGGACAAACACTTTCCTCTGATTTTCCTTTTCCATCAGGCCTTTCTTGTTTCCATTCCCAAATCAAATGTGGAACGGGACTCAACTGCGAAAGACTTTAATTTGCAGTCTTGGATGACGGCGCATGCATGAGCCACTTTTTTTCAAGAATCTCGGAAGGGACATCCCTGTTCTAATCGTAAACGGCACAAAGGGTTTTGCCGACCCCAACTTCTTCTATTTTTCAGCCATCAAGTTCGGTGTCTTTGAAGCGAGCTCTATGCTTGTCAAGAAGGGTGGTTCGATTGTCATTTCAAATGGTCTCGACAGCCAAGCGGCCGTGCAGGCCGGGTGCAATGTCAAGGTCTTCTCCTCCAGGGAAAACATGCTTGAAATAATAAAAAAGGAACTGGAGGGGCACAGGGACGTTGGAATTAACGGCGCCAAGCTTGCTATAGGGACATACAACCTTCTGAAGGAGTTCATGCCCGACAAGAACTTCATTGACGTTTCCGAGGACTTAGCCGTGACTAGGCAGGTGAAGACGGGAGAAGAGCAGAAACACCTAGAGAGGGCGTGCAAGATCAGTGCGATAGCTTACGACAATGCACTCGAGACGCTCAAGGAAGGAATGACTGAGGCTGAGTTCCAGTCCCACCTTATTCATGAGCTGATGCTGAACGGCTCCGGATTCCCTTATGCGGAGCCCACTGTCGCGTTCGGAGAGAACAGTGCCTACCCGCACTACTCGGCTTCCGGCAGGAAGCTGAAGAAAGGAGATATTGTCCTCGCAGACTTCGGAGCGACATGCAACAGGTATGTGGCCGACGTGACGAGGACAGTAGTCTTTGGTCGTGCTTCAAAGAAGCAGAAAGAGATGTATGAGACAGTCAGAGAAGCAAACAAGGCGGGAATCAAGGCGGTAAGAGCAGGCGTGAATGGAATGAAGGTCGATCTGGCTGGCCGGAATATCATAGATTCGACAAAGTTCAAGGGCAAGTTCATACACGGAATGGGACACGGAATTGGCCTCGAGATTCACGACCACCCCGGCTTCGGACCGACGTCCCAGTTTGTACTGAAGGAAGGCATGGTAATGACGATAGAACCAGGCATCTACCTGAGCGGCTTCGGCGGTGTCAGGATAGAGGACGATGTCATTGTAGGCAAGACGTCGGCAAAGGTAATAACGAGCGGCAGCAGGAAGGACGAACTAATCGAAGTAAGCTAAAAGCCCGCTCTTGAGCTGCTCTTGCAGCATATAAGGCATTCTATTGCCAGCTTAAGCGCTGTTGGCATAAGTCATCAGTTGCCGTTCGAATTGGCAGCAGGCATCCAGACAATGAATGAACTAAAAATGGAAAAGGTAAATTGTTTGTTTAAGGTGTTTCTGCTGCCCGGACTTCACGCGTAGCTCAGGTAGTTGAACAGCATGTCGTTTCCGAGGAGTCCGTTCTCTTCGTCAGGAACATAGACATTCGTGTTGATGCTCGTGGAGACTATGTGGTACTGATAGATCTGTTGTGTGTAGACAACGAGTGTCAGGTTCACGAAGAGCTCGTTTATCTGGTGGAAGTACTTCGCGGCAAGTGTCGTGTTGGCTGTGGCGGTTGCCGCGGCATACCACTGTACGAGGTCGTTCAGCTGGGTTGCCTGAGTCGCGTTGTGCAGTGAGTTGCTGCTGCTGTTAAACCAGTATGGAGTTATGTCTTCGCCTCCAAGGTGCGAGGTGTTCGTCGGCATTTCTGAGCCGCCTACGGAGTCAGTCGGGTATGCATATGCCGGTGCAAGGCTCCACTCGAAGACAGGCAGTGCATTCTTACCCTGGAACGCCGTGAGTCCTTCAATTTCAGGGAACGGCTTCTGCACGACCGGGAAGCTTCCACCGGGTATTACCTTTGCAAGGTTCTGCGACCACGTCGTGGCTCCCTCAATCATCACCGGGTCTGAGGACGATACGAATATGGGTATGTTGATTGCGCTTCCGTTGAACATCGCATTGCCTCCGGACAGGGTGACACCGACTTTCGACGCTTCCGCATTCATGAATGCGTTCCAGTAGTTCTTTGCAACCGTCAGGCTGTAGTACGGAACCTGGGAAACGTTCTGCATCTCCGAATAGTTCTGTGCAAAGACCACGCCCGTCTCGAGGTAGCCTGCGTATGGACCAGCGAAGGTTGTTTTGTAAATCGAGTTGCCGACCTGGTAGTCAAGGAAATAGGTGTAGTTGAAAGCGTATGCAAAGGCTTTCCTCACGTTCTCGCTTGTGAACAGGTTGGAGGGCATGTTAGCTCCCGCAGACAACGATGCCAGCTGACTGGTATCCACATTTGTGTTGAACTTCCAGAAGAATACTGCAGGACTCTGGTAAGATATCACGCTGACAAGATGGCTGCTCTGGAGCAGTTGAACTTCGCTCCAGCTGCTTGTTGGGAAGGTTCCCTGCTGCGCGGCGCCAGACTTCATGTCAAGGTAGACGGTGGATGCCTGCGAGACATACCTGATGACTATCTGCTGTATCGATGGCTTGGGATAATATGGTCCCGGCGAGTGGAAGTTCGGATTGGCGGTCAACACTATCTCGGTTCCCGGGACGGTATATTTCAGCATGTAAGGCCCGTCTGAGAACATGTGGTTCTGAACGTATGTGTTGTAGCCGTTTTCGCTTCCGTACTTGATGTAGCTCGCGAAGCCTGCGGGTGTCCATGTGATGCCTGCAGCGTTCTGTTCAAGCCATGTCGCACTTGTTACCCTGTAGAAGGAAAGAAGTCCGTACAAGCTTATCGGCGTCATTGGCTGCTGCAGGTGGAAAGTGATCGAGTTTGTTGCATTGTTGACTGACATGTTCTGCGTTATGTTCCAGTATGTGTTTGTCTTGTAGTAAGGTGCAGGGAGGAGATCTGGACCGATCATCCAGCCTCCAGTGAGAGGGCTGCCAGCGTCGAACAGGAGTATTCTGGCGTAGGAGTACATTACGTCCCATGCCGTCACACGCTGGCCGTTCTGCCAGAGACTGGCGTTGCTGATATAGAAAGTGTAATTCTGGTATGGATTGACTGTAACCTTGTACGTCTTTCCGGCAGGGTTTGTCACATTGTATGAGTAAGCCTTGCTGTTGATCTCGCCGTTTTGCAGTGAAGGCAGATTGGTCGAGAGCATAGGAACGAAGTCGGTTGTGGAAGATCCGTTGAACCCGACCAGGGGCATCATCGTGTTGAATACTGGTTCATTGCTGACAGTGTCGAATGCAACTGCCGGGTCGAGGGACTGGTAGCCGCCCGTAACCAGTTCATCGATGACAAACTGGCCCTTGATGGATGATGTCGAGGTCGCAAGTGCACCGTTTGAAAAGACAGCAACATCCAGGAAGGTACTTGTGTTGGTCGCCGTGCTGCTGGAATAGGCACCGCTCGAAGTGTTTGTAATCTGGGCTGTGGATGTGTTGAGAACAACTTCATAGAGTCCGGCCGTCGCAAGGCTCAGTCCGAAAGAGACGCTTGAGGCTGTGGGGACATACTCTCCAATCGTCTTGTCCCATGTCACGTTGACCTTGTGCCTCACAGAAACAGAGTTGTAATGATAGACTGTGAATGCCTGAGATACTATCCTGTAAGTCGAATGCACTGGTTCTGTGTAGTAACCGGAACTGATGTTGACATGGGACCCCGGTGAGAATATTGTCTGGTTTGCCACGAGCGGAGTGGATGAAGCAGTAAGGTTGGCGTCAATTATACCGAGTGACTGGTTATCGTTAAGAAGACTCGATGAAGGGGTTATGGTTACAGGAAGCAGCTGGTTTGATGAATTGTAGTACTTCCCGTTGGTGTACTTCTCTGTAAAGTACACATATGCCGTGCCTGGAACAGCATAGGAGTGCTGGACGGTATAGGTCTTGGCCGATGAGTTTGCAACCTGTTGAGAAGTAAGGTCGCCAAAGTAGACGTTAAGCGAACTGAAGCTTGTCGTGTTTATCGTGACATTATACTGTTGCCCAGTCAGGACGGTGGGACCGCCTGTTATCACGCTTGAAACGCCTGTGTTGTTCGACGAACCAGGATGCAGGAAGAAAGTGTAGGCAAAATAGCCCGCAACCAGGATGACCACGACAAGAACAACGGCGAGGATCGTCTTCTTGTTGCTTCCTCGTGGTCTAGAGGCACTAGAGCTGCTTGGATTGCTGCCGCTGGAGGACATTTTCACTCAACCTAGTAGCCGCCCTAATACCCACTACCCGTTAAAAATCTTGCCATCCCGTCGGAAGATCAGATGTACTTTAGTGCGCAAACGCTTCCGGAGTCCAGATTTTTTTCCCGCGATTGTCGCAGGACACTATAATGACATCTTCGAGTTGCTTTGAGCTTGGGAATCACGAAAATCCTGAATCGCCGACTCTCGGCTTTCAAAGGCATTTCGGTTGCGGACGGGTGAACGATCGCGACAATCGCTTCTGGTCAGATTCCATTTGTGGAAAAGGAAAAATGATTAATTACGAGTAGCTTGTTTATCCAGCCGGTAACTTGCGCCTTTCGTTCTTCATCCTGAGAAGGATCCTCGCGATGATCCCAACGCTGTTCGGACTTACGCTTTTAATGTTCATTTTGGAACGGACGATCCCGAACACCATACTTGCATCCCAGTACCTCAATCCGCAAAGCAGTTTGCCGCAAACGATCCAGCTCCAGAACGCATATGCCCAGCTTGGCCTCAACCTTCCTGCCCCAGTCCAGTTTCTCTACTACCTTAACAACATATTTCACGGCAACCTCGGGTACATGAACTCGAGCTACTACTCGGGTTCGGTTGCTTCTGCCATAATCCAGTATTTCCCTAATACGGCACAGCTCGTGATATTTTCGATGATGTTCACACTGTTAATTGCCGTACCACTGGGAACATATATCGGGTCGAAACCCGGTTCCGTTGCCGATCATGCAAGCAGAGTCTTCTCGATAACTGGCTTTGCCATCCCGGCATTCTGGCTTGGACTTATGCTCCAGATTGGATTGGGAAAGGGCGTCCTCGATTCACCTTTGTCTGTCTTTCCGCTAGGTGGAATTGTATCCAACTCGGCACTTCCTGCGAATTTGCCTTCCTGGCTGATTAATCCGACTACGGGAGGCTTGTCTTCATCTCCCACTCACATGATACTTTTTGATTCGCTGATTCACGGCGATTTTGCCTTGGCCGGAAATGCCTTCTTGCACATGGTACTGCCCATCATAACGCTCACTTATGCTCTTCTAGCGGGCCTCCTCAGATTCATCAGATCGGGAATGGTAGACGTTGCATCCAAAGAGTACATCAAGACAGCCCGGGCGAAAGGTGTCCCGGAAAGAATTGTCGTAAGGCGGCACATGAGAAAGAATGCGATGATACCTGCCATCACGGTGGTCGCGCTTCTGATTGCAGACCTGCTTGGCGGGGTCGTCATAACGGAGACCATATTCCGCTATCCTGGGATGGGGCTCCTTTCTGTGAACGCGGCCATTGAATTCGAGATATACGGAGTAATCGGAACGACACTAGTCTTTGGAGTCATCATGGTTGTGGCGAATCTTGTGGTGGACATAGTCTATGCGTTCATGGACCCGAGGATTAGGTACTGAGGGACACACGGTATGAATGTAGAAGCTGAGAAGAGCATGAAGCGGTCCGATAGACGGAACGTCTTCGCGATGAATTCGGGAGCGTTCATGCGCAATCTTCTGCACAGCGGAGCAGCCACCGCAGGTCTGATAATCACCGTTTTCTACATGTTGCTTGCGCTGCTCGATGCTGTTTATCCTGGTTACCTGGGGGTCCACAACGACAGCACCATGCTTTCATTCCTCTCTGGCGGGATTACCTCAGCTCCCCCGACACCTCCGGTTTTTAACCAGGGATGGTGGTACTATTTTGGCACTACCACATCTCAGATCCCGATATTTCCCTCTATGCTTGCCGCTCTCCGGTTTGACCTTGGCTATGCCTTGCTCATAGTTCTGGCAGGGGCAGGTGTCGGACTTGTTTTCGGCGCTGCCTCCGGCTACTTCGGGGGAAAGATTGACGAGTTGATGATGAGGATCACAGATATCTTCCTCTCCGTCCCGCTTATCCCGCTTGCTATAGCGGTCACATTCTTCCTTGGAGGCACATTTTCAGACATGGCTTATGCGCTTGTACTTGTCTCATGGCCTTCCTTTGCAAGGCTTGCAAGGGGAGAGACGCTTCATCTCAGGTCACAGAGTTTCATGGAGGCGGCCATTTCTGCGGGTTCGTCAAGGGGAAGAAATGTCTTCGTGCATGTCATTCCGAACGTGCTTTCGCCCATTTTCGTCCAGGCCTCTCTGGGTCTGGGCAGGATCGTCCTTGTGTTTGCGACGCTGTTCTTTCTTGGAATAGTTGCCGGAGACCCGTACATGCCTGAGCTTGGTCAGTTGCTGGTAATGGGTGAACCGTGGCTGGTATTCGGAGTCTGGTGGCCAATAGTGATACCTGGCATTTTCCTGATCGTATTTATTGTTGGAGTGAACCTGTTCGGTGACGGCATGAGGGACATACTGGATCCGAAGCTAAGAAGATAAAGTCCAGTCGATCGCAGCAGCCTCAATTGAATGCGGCCAATATCGCATCTTCAGCCAGGGCGGATGCATAGCTTGCTATATTCCTTATGTCCCTGACTATGAGTGTAATCGCCATCGAAGACTTTTCATCCTTTTCCCGCAGCAGCTGCAGGAAGGCCGACTCGTTGAGATTCCTCACTTTTTCTATCCTATCCATTACGTTCGAAGCTGCATTGAAATCCTTCGCGAGAAAAGACTTCGTGGCCTGTTCCTGCATCCCCGACACTATTGTGGCCATATCGCTTATCGCAGAAACAAGTGGCTTCTCTGGCCGCTTTTTCATTTCCTGCACATGCTGTGCGATCCTCATCGAATAATAGGCTATCCTGCCAAGCTCCCTTACGGACTGCAGGACCACCACCGCGGCTGATATATTGGGTAGCCTCATGTGGACCCTCAGCTTCTTGTCGTTTGCTGCCTGAAGTGCGAGTCTGAAAAGCAGCCTGTAAGTCTTGGTGCTCTCCTTTCCTCTGTCATAGGCATCCTGTGCAAGTGCGATGTCGTCTTCGGCAAGAGACTTGATGGCGTCGTTGAAGACAGCCCGGGATGTGGCTGAAAAGCGTTCGATGCTCCTGAAAAGATCAAATTTGGTCGGATCCACAAGGTTCTGCAGGACGACCTGATTGGAAAACTCCTCCGATATCTCAAGACCTGGCAGGCCGTCCACCGTCTCCCTTATCCACCGTTTCTGCTCGGGGGCGACTTTGCGACTTGAAACGACTTCGGTCACATCGTGTCCTACCATATACGAGGCGGTGACGCACAGATCGAGCATTTTCTTGTCCCTGAATTCGCTGATTTCCAGCGGGTGCGACTGCTGCTCAGCCCTGCTGTTTGCAGGGCTGATTATCATGTCGCCCGCTTCAAGCTCAACGGACACAAGGTCTCCCTTCTTGAGTCTGAGCTTGTTGACCCATTCCCTCGGCATTGTTATCATGAAAGTGCCGCCTGCCGTTGTCTGCAGCTTTCTTATCTCCATATACTGGAACCGACTGGACATAGAGCGAAGGTATTTACATACTTTATGTAAATTATGAAAAATATACAGAATACATTGATTAAATGTGTAAAATCTATACGCTTTTTATACAATGAAAATGTGGGAGGGGACTGGTGGCTAGTTGCAGGCCGCAATACAGTTAATCCGTCCCTCTGTAGTGTCAAGTCTCACCGACACCGTTGTCCTGAACGATGGTGCACTCGCATTCGTGGCCGCCATGGTCAGGGACTTCTCGGGGGCGCTGGGGAATCTTCTTACAGTCGGAGAACTGCCCGTTTGCGAGGCGGCAAACGGCTGGATGCCTGCATTTTCGAAAAAGACGGAAAGCGTAAGGAAAAGCGAATGGCAGGTTGAACCGCCCCAGCCGAATCGCCAGAGCGGTGCCGTTGAGCTGCTCTTCGCAGCGGCAGATCGCAAAGCCATGGAAGAAGCACTTGGGTCAGGTGCCTCATCTCTCTTGGCTGATCTGGACGACTCTCAGATCCCCTCCTGGCATTCAATAGTCGAAGGACACGTGAACATACTCGACGCAACCAGGGAAGTCTGCAGGCGTAGTGAAGAAGCGGTAATATCCGAAGGATTCACCCTGGCAGTAAGGCCAAGGGGCTTGCGGCAGGCTGAAAAGCATGTCCTTGTTGACGGAGGGCTTGTTTCTGCAGGTATGTTCGATGTCGGCATATTCACATACAATACTTCTGAAGAAATGCTTTCTTCCGGTCTGCAGCCGCTTCTCTGTCTTCCCAAGATGGAAAGTCATTTTGAAGCAAGGGCGTGGAACAGCATACTCGACTATATTGAAATGCAGCTTACACTTCCTGCAAACTTCATCAAAGTCAGAATACAGGTTGATGACATCTCTGCTGCCTTTGAACTTGATGAAATAGTGGCAGAATTGAAGGGAAGAGCTACAGGCATGAGCTTTGACAGATGGGGATATACCTTCAGCCTGGTGAGGCATTTCGGCATCGCGCAGGGCTTCGTGCTCCATGAAAGTTCACTAATCGGCAAAATCCCGGCATACGTGGAGGCGTGTGAGAGGTATGTAGCGTGGACGGCCAAAAAGCGTGGCCTGTCTTGCGCCGGCATGATATCATCTCATCCATCCTTTTGTGAAAACAGCAATGAATGCGCAGGTGATTACCTCCGCCCCGAGATGGAGAGAGAGCTCCAGCTGGGCAACGACATCATCATTGTTGCGGAGAAAGAGCACATCAGGACCATGGTTGAGGTTTACAGCAGCGGCAGCCCAACGAATGCAGCGAACGGATATGCGACGGATGATGAGGCGAAAAGCCAGCTTCTAACATTACCGACGCCGAGAGTGACAATGAAGGGGATGAGGACAAGCATAAATGCGGTGCTGCGATTTCTGGCTTCATCCCTTTCAACCGGAGGGTGCGCTTCGGCCGGAGAATGCAGGGCAAACATCTCGGCGATTGAGGCGTGCAGATCCATGCTGTGGCAGTGGGCAAGGGCGAAAACAATAACATCCGATGGAAGACCAATCTACGGGAGATTCGTTGCCAGTCTTATTGACGAAGAGCTCGGAGACATACTCAAATCGGTTGGAGGGGACGAAAGGAGAAGGAATTACGAAAAAGCTGCGCTCATACTCAAGAAGGTAACAAGCAGCCATACGTTCGTCCCTTCGATTCTTGAGTACGCCAATCCCGAACTTGTCGAATAGCAGGATTACGGCTTAAATCGCAAGGATAGTGCTGGGCGGGTGGCAATTCAACAAAAAGGTTATTGATGGGGAAGACCTAAATCCGCGCCGACGAACTTGAAAAAGAAGATCGCCCTCTTGGGCGTTGCAGTTCTTGTTGCAGGGATGATTCTTGCACTTTCGATTTCCCACCTGGTGAATTCAAATGAATACGAGGTAAGCGCCTCTTTCACGAAGAATTCCGGCGGAGAGTTTGTTTCTCAGAGCATAAACATGGCCAATTCGACCGGCATTCTATATGTGAACAACACTTCCAGCTCCATCTTTCTTGTTCCAACGTCCTCGATAGGCATTGTGAACAGCTCGAGCGTCAACACATACGCCATAATTCCTTCTCAAGACGGAAACGTGACTGCATCAGGCTTCACCTACTCACTCGGGCAGCCTGGGAAGCTTTATTCCAACCTGACCGGCTCGTACAACATAGTTGTTTTCTCAAAGAGCACCCCGTCCATAACGTATGACAGCGCTACTGAAGTAAGCAGCACACTGCTCTACCTCTATGGTCCACTGACCATCGGGGGAGAAGTTATGTGGATCGCGGGAACGGTTGTGGCAGCAGTCGGATTCATATTGCCATGGAAGAACAAGAATGCATGAGAAGGCTTCCCGGGCTGCAGAACTTCATTCTTACGAAGGCACAAAAGAGTGGATCCCGAACCGATTAGGGATGAAATGAAAATAATCCGCCGACAATGATAATGCAGGGTGTCACTGAAGTGAAGCCAAGGAAGCTCGAGCTGGAACAGCTTGTCAATCTGCTGGAGGGAGAGCACAGGAAGGTTGAGTCTGATCTTAAAGCCGTTGCAGCGATGATTGCTGCCCGTGATCAGGATGATCTGAGCCGTCTGCTCCAGTCGCTTGATGAGAAACTCCTGCAGCACATGCTTGATGAGGAGGCATCGATCCTGGCAGTCCTGATAAAGGCTTACGGGAGGGAAAGGTCGGCTGAAGCAATTAAGGTGTTCAGGGAGCACGTGCGTATCAGGGAAATGATGACAGGCTTGAGGAAGAAGTTCGAAGGTGACCCGGTTAAATGCATGGAGTCGAGAAATGAGCTTGAGTCATTCATGCTCGAGCATTTCAAAAAAGAGGATGTTCGCATTTTCCCGCTTGCATTGGAAACTCAAAGGCGTCTGAAGAAGGCAACAGTTTAGCAAGATGCAGCCCAATGAATATTAACCGCAAGCCAGGCAACAAAGGCAAAGACCTTTCAGCAGTCAATGCAGACAGCCACGTGGCTATTTCCCCCGTGCTTCTTCCGGCTTTTGGCAGACAACGCAGTACAGCCATGCTTGCTGCATGACTTCTGCTAAAAGCCGACCTGTTCAATCACGGAATGGCACTTTGATCAATTGCCCTGTAGTTGTTCAGGTATTCTGCCGAGTACACCATGCACTTGACAATGGCGTTATGCATGCTCGTAGCATCTGCAATGCCTCTTCCGGCAATGTCGAAAGCAGTTCCGTGATCTACGGATGTCCTGAGGAATGGCAGGCCGATGTTCATGCTCACTGTCCCGTTGAAATCGAGCATCTTGGCTGCTATATGCCCCTGGTCATGATAAAGGGAGAGAACGATATCATATTCTCCCGACGCAGCAAGATGAAACACAGAATCCGCGGCGAGAGGGCCGTGGACATCATACAGGTCGCGCATTTCCTTGACGGCAGGGGCAATTTCGTCAATTTCCTCATTGCCAAGAATGCCTTGCTCGCCTGCATGAGGATTCAGCGCCGCCACGGCTATTCTCCTTCTTTCCGAACCAAGGCACTTAAGGACATAATCGGCCTGCCGAATGGATTGCACCACGTTCTCTCTTGTGACAGACCCGACAGCTTCCTTGAGCGGCACGTGTTTTGTCATGAATATTATCCTGAGTCTGCCTGATTCGAAGACAGTTGTTACTGACCTTGAACCTGTCAGCGCCTGAAGCATGGTGGTGTGGTCTATGTATCTGGAGCCAGCGAGGATTATTGCCTCCTTGCAGATTGGCGCGGTGCAGATGCCCTGGATCCTGCCGGACAGAGCAAGCGAGGTGGCCATCTCAATGCACTGGGTGGCGACCCTCCCGGCCTCTTTGCTGACTTCGCCCATTTTGATCGGTTCAGAAGGTATGTCGATGAATTGGATTCCGGAAAAGAGAGAGTTGTCGATGCGGAGCATTTTGACCACATCTTCGAAATTTCTTTTGTTTCCAATAAGTGTCAGGCCATCAGGCTGAAACCCGGAAGAGGCTATCGCCTTCGCAGTTATTTCAGGGCCGATCCCTGCCGGGTCTCCAAGCGTGATCCCTATCCTCGTATGCTCCATGATGCTCCAAATCCTGACGCCAAATTAAAAGACTTCGACTACAACGGTAACGAGTGGCATAGACTGCCCATCTGCAGATGAACTGAAACGAATCTGGCAGCAGCTGATCTTTGGCTTTTCAATTGCACCATGTTCCCCAGGGCGAGATGCCAGTGACATGCGCTTTATTGGTCGCTTGACGAGTCAGTTGGCACAACAATTGAAAAGTATTGCAATGGTGGTTGATTTCACAATGCACGGGGAGCTTGCATCTGGGTATTTTCCAGGTGCATGCAGCTCTCGAATTTGACTCAGCCAGATCCAATTCTGTATGGGGGTTGTGGGATTTGAACCCACATCAGCGGGTGTCTCTAAAACGGTTCATCGCTCCAGTATTTCATCATCCTTGCGTCAGTTTTGGGAACAATTCATCCACCGTTTTACCTCTCCGCTTCAGTTTTAATTACTGGAGCCCGCGAGGATACCGGACTACCCCAAACCCCCGGGGCGGTAAAATAAGGTGTTTACTGATTCCTCATCTTCTGTGCTCTCTTTCGTCTCCTCATCTTCTTCTTTCGCCATTTCCAGCGCATCTTTCCGCGCTTCTTCCAGACACGTGAGCTTCTCTTCATGAGTAACACTGAAACGTCGCTGCTTTTTGAGTGCAAACTATTGATATTTATATACTCTTGCCTGAACGAACGGCGCTGCCTTTAAACTGCCTTCCTTTCTGTCATTTTATTCGTAAATGGCTCCAAACCATATGGGCGAACAAGCATATTCAACGGTTTTCATCATCCTTTTTCCTAATCATGGAAGCGACATAACTGCCTATGGCGAGGGATGATGTAAACCCCGGAGACTCGATTCCGACGAGGTGGATGACTGGAAAACCGTGCGTGTCCCACTCCATTACAAAGTCTCCGAAACTTCTCCCGGAGCCGGGCCCGACCGTTTTGACCCTGACACCATGCCAACCCTCGTGAACGTCATCAGAATCCACCTCGGGAAGAAATGTCCTCACTGCCTCAACGAACGCGTTCAGCGGCGTTCTCCTCCATTTCACCTGGTCCTTTCCTTCACCGTAAACTGATGTCGGCCCGACCTGTAACTGGCCGTCAAATGTCCTCGTAAGGTGGACACCAAGTCCCGGATATCCTTCGTCAACAACAGGATATATCATTCCCCTGACCAGGCTGCTTTGCGGGTCGGTCACATATGCATACTCGCCCACGCATGGGTAGACGGTGTAAATGCTGCCGACCATTGCAGCCACATCATCCGAATGAAGGCCGGCGCTGTTCACAATATATCTGGATTTGAGGCGTTCTCCTGTTGAAAGCGAGACCGAAGGAAACTCCTCGGAGACTGAAATGGAGGTCACTTCCCTGCCCGCCGCAAGTACCGCGCCTTCCATTGAAGCATGTGCCTTGAGCCTGGCTATATACTCCATTATGTCAATAACTCCCCCCTCTGGCGAATACAGTGCTGCCTGCACGCCTTCAACAGCAGGCTCTATAACCTTTACACCTTTTGCATCCAGAATCTCAAGGCCCTTCAAGCCGTTCAGCTCACCTGCCCGCTTCAAGAATCCCAGTTTTTGCGCTTGCCGTTCGTTCTTTGCTGCAACGAGCGTGCCGACCCTCCTGAGTCCGAATTTCCATTCGTCTGACTTCTCATACAGTAGCTTAATTCCTGCGAAGTTGAGAAATGCCTTCAACGTTCCAGGCTCTGGATTGAAGCCTGAATGAACGACTCCGCTATTGTGTGTTGATGCTTCTTCACAAAAACGCTCATGCCTTTCAACGACGGCTGTGCTGTATCCTTGTGACGCACAATAATAACCAATTGAAAGTCCAACGACACCGCCTCCCACGACGACGACATCAAAATCAGGTTTCGTTGACCCTCACCTTTACTGCAGTTCTTGCAGCACACAGTCACGGCAACAGACGCTGCATTCAATGACTGACAACCCGCTGCAGATATTTGAAATTTCGAGCGAAGCTTCCTTGTCTCTTCAATGCGGTGGAAACCATACCGCATTGAGGTCAAAAACGATTTTGATCGGCAGCGCACAATGCAATTCTAGCTCCGCGAGGAACTTATGCAAAACCTGACGTATACGATCTTTGCACACGGCGCATTTCATCCTGACACCAGGCGTAAGGCCCCTGCAGCCATGAATGGCAATCATTTTATGACATCGGCAGGCACTTACTCCAGCTCAGTCGTGCAGCCCATACAGGAATAGCGGTTAGGACCACCCGAATTTGCACTTGTAGTATTTTAACGCTCTACCTCACTATTAAGGGTCTGGATACTAATCAAATCAAGCATCTTGCCTCCTCCAAGTGTGTTAAAATGAAAGCTACGGAGGAAAGCAGTACGGGCAATGAAGAGGACGAAAAGGCAGGCGATTCCGAGAGGTCCCCGCTACTGCATGTCAATGGTCCTTACTCCAACTGCAGGCTCCCCACCGAAGGACCAGATCAGACTATAAGACGCTGGTTTGCGTATGGGAGGCACAACAGCGAATGGCACCGGAGGAGAAGCCCCGGGATGATGGACTAGACAGTAGACAGTTGCCTACTGGAAGTGCTAGGGACAGCCGGCACGGTTCAAAGCCGATTGCCGGCCGCTTGAGCGAGATTCCACCCAGTGTCAGGAAATATCCCATTCCTTTCTTCGCCATATCCGGGCTTGTGGCTGGCTTTGTCCTCTCTTACGGATTCGGCTACCATAACACAGCCGGCCTTCTGTGGCTTGCTGTGCTTGTCTTGGGCGGAGCCCCAATTGTCGCCAGGACCGCCTACGGCCTTGCAAAGGGGAAATTCAACGCGGACGTAGTCGCTATGCTTGCCATTCTTGCCGCGATAATAACAGGCGAGTCCTTCGCCGGAATTGTAATTGTCCTGATGCAGTCAGGCGGTGAGGCTCTTGAAGATTATGCAACAAGCAGGGCATCGTCGTCCCTCAATGAGCTGATCGCAAGGGCTCCAAGGAAAGCACTCAGGAAGACGGCTAGCGGCGTGGTCGAAATCAGGGTCGAGGAAGTGAATGTGGGGGACATACTCCTTGTCAGACAGGGCGACATAGTGGCGGTTGATGGTGTCGTTGTCTCCGGAGAGGGAGAGCTTGACGAGGCTGCTCTCACAGGTGAGCCTGTGCCCGCACTGAAATCACCCGGCTCGACGCTCGTCAGCGGAAGCATCACGCTGAGCGGTGCCTTCGAAATGAGAGCGACCAAGATAAGCAAGGAAAGCGAATATGAACGAATAGTCCAGATGGTGAGGGAGGCACAGAAGAGAAAGCCGCAGATACAGCGGATCGCCGACAGGTACGCCGTCTACTTCACGCCCATAACGCTTGCAATGAGCGCTCTTGGATTTCTCCTGACGCACAATGTTGACACAATACTTGCTGTGCTTGTTGTGGCAACTCCATGTCCACTGATCATAGCGACCCCAATTGCAATTATCAGCGGCATAAACAGGGCAGCGAAGGAGAGCATAGTTGTGAAGAGCGGGGCCAGCATAGAGCAGGTTGGAACAGCAAAGGTCGTTGCTTTCGACAAGACCGGAACGCTTACGATCGGTCAGCCTGTCATTGACAGCATCAAACCCGCAAATGCGTACGAGGAAGAGCATCTCCTGTATCTTGCAGGATGCGCGGAACAGATGTCGTCGCATGCTGTCGCCAAGTCGATCGTTGCTGCTGCCAGTTCGAGGTTCGGAAAACTGGAGGTGCCCTCAAGATTCATGGAATCGCCAGGGAGGGGTATTACTGCCGAGGTCGAGGGCAAAACGGTGTCAATCGGCGCTTACTCTTACGTGGAGGGCACCTTTTCATCGCCGCCCACAGGAGAAGAGAAGCAAAGACTCGTCTCGGCAGGACATGGCTCTCTATCGTCCTACATAGCAATTGACGGCAACATTGCTGGAATCATATTCTTCAAGGACAGGCTCAGGCCCGGAGTCGACAGGATGGTTGGAAGGCTAAAGGATCTTGGTGTTCTGCATATCGTGATGCTTACGGGAGACAACAGCGAGAACGCCAACATCATTGCTGCCGCCGCAGGAATCAAAGATGTGCAGTCAAACCTCCTACCCAGCCAGAAAGTTGACTTCATCAAGGAACTAGGACGCAGGCACGGAACAACGCTGATGGTTGGAGACGGCATAAACGATGCGCCAGCACTTGCAAGCGCAACCATTGGCATAGCGATGGGGGCGCACGGTTCAGGCATTTCGTCTGAATCAGCAGACATGGTGATACTTGTTGATGATGTCACGCTTGTGACTGAAGCGATTGTGATAAGCAGAAGGATGATGCGGGTTGCAAAGCAGAGCATAACGGTCGGGCTGGGCCTCAGCGTGGCGCTGATGGTTATAGCTGCGTTCGGTTATATTCAGCCCGCGATTGGGGCAATCATGCAGGAGGTCATAGACGCCTCAGTCATCCTGAATGCCCTCCGGGCAAGATAATCGGAAGGCGTCTGGAAAAGGCAACCTGCTCTGCCAAGATATAAAATCAACTTAGCCTTTTGCACAGGCGTACACCGATGTTCAACGTTGGAATATTCCTGGCCGCCATCGGCATAACAATGCTTGAACTGTCAGAGGCATCCGCAGTGGCAATTGCACTCTATCATGAACAGAAGAATGCAAATGTGTACATGGCTGCCGCCCTGGGTGTGATCGTCATACTCGTGCCTACAACACTTGTTGGCAACTTCATTTCGATCTTTCCGCTTTTCTATGTCAGGATATTCTCGGCCACTCTGCTGCTTTATTTCGGGCTGAGACTTGTGAGGAGCGCCAGAAGAGCCGTCAGGTACAGCATGCTTGCGGCGAGCGGAGCAGCTCAGGCTCACCATGAGGAACCCGGCAAGAGGGGCATTGTGGCAACTGCCTTTTCTGTCGGGACGGTGGAGGCGTTCGAGGCTGCAATTGTCATAGTTGCGCTTCTTCCGCAGAATTTCTCCTCTGCGCTGGAGGGTGTGGCTGGAGGAGCCCTTGTAGTCCTGCTTGCATCTTACGCGCTCAGGATGCGGGTGCGAAAGATAAAGCAGGCTAACATGAAAGTGGCAGTTTCAGCGCTTCTTCTGACTTTCGCCTTCTTCTGGTACGCGGAGTCGGTATTTGTGCTGGACGATCTTGTTCTGATCCCTGTTTTTATTCTCTGCTTCCTTGCCGTGTACTTTGTCTCCCACAGGGGTCACAGCCTTCCTGCTGCCGTCGGGAATGCCTGATTCCACCTCACTCCTTCGTGCCTGCCTGACTGTTCTTTCGCCGCCAAAGAGCTCAACGACTCCATCAAGACTCATCGTTATTCTTGTGGCATTTTCTGCCCGCCTGAAGGTGACGTCGAGCATGGTCGCGGAGTCTTTTTGCCAGGGCGTCGAGTTCATTCTGAGGGTCAGCCTCTTTCCACGCTTCCATGAAACAGCACGGCCCGCGGCAGTCTGCCCCCCGGTTATGTTCCCTCCCTCTGACTGCCCCATCCATATGTCACGGCGTTCAAACGCGTTCTTCAGTTCACTGACGAAAGCGTCAAAGGCGGCCGAGGGTTAGATATCCAGTAAGAAAACAGCCCTCACTGTTGCTTTGACCCGCCCCATGCATCCGCCCGCATTACCTGTCGTGCATCAGGGTGCTGACTGTATCCATGTGGTCTTTATGTTTGTGAACTCGAGCAGGCCGTATCGCGAAAGTTCCCTTCCCAGGCCGCTCTTCTTGACACCGCCGAACGGCACACGCGGATCGGAAGCCACAACCT
Organism: Thermoplasmata archaeon; assembly: GCA_021817225.1. Taxonomy (GTDB): domain Archaea; phylum Thermoplasmatota; class Thermoplasmata; order Sysuiplasmatales; family Sysuiplasmataceae; genus JAJZXY01. The sequence continues at coordinate 495 of JAKAVR010000029.1, read as the reverse complement.
TGTTGACGAATACCATACCTGCCTCTATACCAGGCACCATCTGTTCTGCCTCATCAGGGTCTCCCCATACCGATGACCCGAGACCGTACGGTGTCTCGTTGGCGAGCTGTATTGCCTCCCTGTTGGACCTGAATTTCTTCATGACTGCCACTGGCCCGAACACTTCCTGGTCGTACAGTTCGTCGGTGCTGGCTATGACCGGAGCAATTATGTTCCCTTCATCCTTCCCAAGCCGTTCCACCAAACCAATTGACTTCAGTTCTTCAACCTGCGATTTCACAGTCCTGGACTGTTCCTTAGAGGAAAGTGGCCCGAGGAATGTCTTCACATCCATCGGGTCGCCTATTACAACAGATGAGAACTGGTCCTTGAGCAGGGAGCGGAACTCATCAAAAACATCGGCATGAACAATGAACCTCTTCGATGCAATGCAGCTCTGTCCGCCATTCTGCAGCCTGCCGAATGTTGCCCTCTCCGCTGTCTTTGCGAGGTCCG
>JAKAVR010000028.1 GCA_021817225.1 Thermoplasmata archaeon | reverse complement strand
TTCCGATCTGTTCACAGTCGGCAGCATTTTCGGCGGGGATGAAAATGAATTCTCGCATCTTGCAGGGAAAATGGAGGCCTATGGCGTGGATGCAGTCGAGCTGAACCTGAGCTGCCCCCATGTGGAGGGTTTCGGCTCCGAGCTCGGAAGCAGCCCAGAGCGTGTGCGCTCGGTCGTTGGTGCCGTCAGGCAAGCTGTCCGCATCCCTGTCTGGGCGAAGATGACGCCGAATGTCGCTGACATGGGTTCGATTGCAGCTGCGGCAGAGGAAGCGGGCGCCGATGCAATTGTCGCGATCAACACAGTAAGGGCAATGGCCATTTCGGCCAGGCTCAGGAGACCGGTTCTGTCAAACACATACGGGGGCCTTTCGGGGGAAGCGGTCAAGTATGTCGGACTGAGGGCAGTGTACGAGATAGGCAAGAAGTGCTCAATCCCTGTGATTGGCGTCGGCGGTGTCCGCTCCGGTGAGGACGTCGCAGAGTATCTTGTGGCAGGAGCAAGTGCGGTGCAGATAGGCACGGCTGTCGCCGAGCGGGGTCCGGGCGTATTCGGCCAGGTTGCAGGCGAACTCTCCGCATTTATGGAAGAGGAAGGATTCTCGTCATTGAAGGAGATGATTGGTATTGCAAGGAGGTAGCCTGCGAATCGTGGAAATCACTGAAGTGGTGAAAGAGTCCCCTTCAATCTGGACAATCAGGTACCGCGACCCGGAGCCGTCCAGGCCAGGGCAGTTTGTCATGGTATGGGTTCCAGGGGTGGACGAAGTGCCCATGTCCCTCTCCTACACCGGGGACGAGAAGGGAATAACATTCAGGCCGATCGGCGAAACCACAAGGGCGCTTTCCGAGCTAAGCGCAGGAGACAGGATCGGTGTGAGGGGCATCTTTGGCAACAGCTTCACCAGGAGGGAGGGTGATGTGCTTGTCGTTGGCGGGGGAACGGGCATTGCCTCGGTCATTTCAGCTGTGGAGCCCTTCGTCATCGATGGAAAGGTGCACGCAGCACTGGGGGCGAGGTCGAGGGAAGAGCTCTTTTTCGAGGACAGGGTGATCAGCGCGGGGGCAGAGCTGCACATATCCACTGATGACGGCAGCAAGGGACACAAGGGATTCATAACAGACGTTGTGAGAAGGCTGCTCGGTTCCGGCGGGATAGCCCAGCTTATTGCATGCGGACCGGAGAAGATGCTCTACAACGCCGCTCTCATTGCGCATGAATTTGGAGTTCCAGGGCAGTATTCCGTGGAACGGTACATGAAGTGCGGCATAGGTGTGTGCGACGCATGCAGCCTTGACGGCAGACTCGTATGCAGGGATGGACCCGTATTCGACGGGGATTTTCTTCTCGGCTCGGAGGACTTCGGCAGGTTCAGGCTTTCCCCCAACGGAACACGAATTCCGGTTTAGCCCGTTTCAGGGCAAAGGCTTTATTTGCAGACTATCATTGAACGCGCATGGCTCTATCCCTCAAGAAGAAAGGAAGGGGGAACCCATCTCGCGCCACTCGCAGGAATGCGACCAGGACAAAGAAGGCAGCAGCCACCGAGATCGTTGAGACGGCCGACAGGAAAGCGGGGTATAAGAACCAGTCATGGATGGACACTGATACGGTCTACCTGCCAAATGCCGAATTTGCCTATGACGACAAGCTCGGCCTCCCGGGCGAATACCCTTTCACGCGGGGCATTCACAGCAACATGTACCTTGGAAGGCTCTGGACCATGCGTCAGTTTGCAGGCTTCGGAAGCGCCTCCGAGACTAACGAGCGTTTCAAATATCTCCTTTCACACGGTGAGACGGGCCTCAGTGTTGCGTTCGATTATCCGACCCTCTACGGTTATGATACCGACGATCCGCATTCCGAGGGAGAATACGGCAAGTGCGGAGTCGCAGTGTCCTCTATGGAGGACATGACTGCACTTTTCAATGGAATACCGCTCGACAGGGTAAGCACTTCCATGACGATAAACGGACCCGCGTCCATCATATGGGCGATGTATCTAGGTGCCGCTGAATCGCGCGGTTTCCACAAGAGCATGCTGAGGGGGACAATTCAGAACGATGTTCTCAAGGAATACATTGCCCAGAAGAGTTTCATTTTCCCTCCCGCTCCGTCGATGAGGCTTGTCATCGACACATTTGAATACGGAATGCGCAACGTGCCCAGGTGGAACACGATTAGCATAAGCGGCTACCACATCAGGGAGGCGGGCTCGACAGCCGTCCAGGAACTTGCCTTCACGCTTGCTGACGGGTTCGAGTATGTCAGACAGGGCATGGAGAGGGGCATGGACCCGAACCTTTTCGTACCACAGCTTTCTTTCTTTTTCAATGCGCACAATGACTTCTTCGAGGAGATAGCGAAGTACAGGGCAGCGCGCAGGATATGGGCCAGGGAAATGAAGGAGACATTCGGCCTGACAAACGAAAGGGCGTTGAAGCTCAGATTCCACACACAGACGGCCGGGTGCACCCTCACTGCCGAACAGCCGGAGAACAACATAGTCAGGGTGACGATGCAGGCAATGGCGGCCGTGCTTGGCGGCACACAGTCACTGCACACAAACTCGCTTGACGAGGCACTTGCCCTTCCGACTGAGAAGGCGGTGAGAACCGCTCTGAGGACACAGCAGGTCATTGCTTATGAGAGCGGCATACCGAACGTGGTGGATCCGCTCGGCGGCTCATACTATCTCGAATGGCTGACCGATGAGATGGAGGAGCGCGCCTACAGGATATTTGACGAAATAGCGCTGTATGGCGGAGTCATTGGCGCTATTGAGAAGGGATATTTCCAGAAGGCAATAACCGAGTCGGCATACAGGTACCAGAAGGATGTTGACCGCCGGGAAAGGATTATTGTGGGCGTGAACGAGTTCACGACCGACGAGCCGCTCGACATTCCAATTCTCAGGCTTGATCCAAAGGGAAGGGACAAGCAGATCGCAAGACTCCGCAAACTCAGGAGGACAAGGGACAGGGCGAAGTACGACGCCGCGCTCGACAGGCTCAGGAAGACGGCGGAGGGGGAGTCGAACACCATGCCCGCGATACTTGATGCAGTGAAGGCAAATGCAACCCTCGGCGAGGTCACGGGCGTCCTAAGGGAAGTCTTCGGCGAATACAGGGAACAGAGGATCATCTAGGTGCATCTCATGGCTCGAAAGATCAGGGTACTGATAGCAAAGCCGGGACTTGACGGGCATGACCGCGGAGCGAAGGTTGTCGCAAGGGCTCTCAGGGATGCGGGGATGGAGGTCATTTACACGGGCCTGCACCAGTCGCCCGAAATGATTGTGCAGACCGCCATGCAGGAGGATGTCGATGCCATAGGTCTCAGCAGCCTTTCAGGTGCCCACGATGTCCTTTTCCCAAGGGTGATGGAGCTTGTGCACAAGAACAAGATGAAAGTGCTTGTCACGGCGGGCGGTATCATACCCGAGGAGGATGTGCCCACGCTCAAGAAGTGTGGCATCGCTGCAGTGTTCGGCCCGGGCACGCCGATTGAGGACATAGTGAAATTCCACAAGGAGAGGCTCAAGGCGAAGCACTGAGGCTGCAACAGTGGGTCAAATGAATTACAGCACTCTTGCAAAGGGCACACTGAAGGGAGACAGGAAGGCAGCAGCCCGCCTCATATCGGTTGTCGAAGATGAGGAAGAGGGTTACAGGGAAGCGATGAAGATAGTGTTCTGCGGAACAAGGGGTGCGGGCGTCCTTGGAATCACAGGAGCGCCCGGTGTGGGAAAGAGCACACTTGTCTTCGAGATTGCCAAGAGCTTCAGGAAAGCGGGCAAATCCGTCGGAATAGTTGCGGTCGACCCGACGAGCCCCCTGACCGGCGGCGCAATACTGGGTGACAGGATCAGGATGACAGATCTTTCGGCGGATCCTGGAGTTTTCATCAGGAGCATGGGCAGCAGGGGTGGAACAGGCGGCCTTTCCCTGCAGACTTCAAATGTCATCAGGATTCTCGATGCCCTGGGATGCGACGAGATAATAGTGGAGACCGTCGGTGCCGGCCAGACGCAGGTGGACATAATGGGCATGGCTGACACCGTTGTCGTTGTCACGATGCCCGGTACAGGGGACGAGGTGCAGTCGATAAAGGCGGGACTGCTCGAAATAGCAGACCTGTATCTCGTGAACAAGATGGACCTTCCAGGTGCAATGAACACTGCTTCTGATCTGAAGTCGATGCTTGACCTTGTTGATGACTGGAAGGGGTGGAAACCGCCCGTGCTGCTTGCCTCCGCATCGACAGGAAGAGGGCTGGACCAGATGCTTGAATTCATAGGAAGGCACAGGGCGTGGATTAGTCAGCCGGAGCGCTTCCTTGAAAGAAGGTCCAGGCAGGCAAGGAAGGAGATTTACGACCTGGTCACAATGGAAGTTCACAGGATGATCGAATCGAAATTCCCTTCAGTCAAACTCGATGCAATTGTGAGGGATGTTGTGCAGGGGAAACTGAGTCCATACGAGGCGGCCGAGAAAGTGGCTGCTTTCGCGATCAGGTGAGCCGGGCGGCGCCTTCAGACTGGAGCTGCGCATAAAGAATTATAATCTGCCCTGACATACAAACTGAAAAAGCCGGGATGACAGAGTGGCCATGTGGCAGACTGCAGAGCCTGTGCCGAAATCTGCAGACAGGAGTTCGAATCTCCTTCCCGGCTCTCATTGTCCAGCTCGGATTTCTGTTTAGCAGATTAGTGATTATCTTGAATGCCTATGCGCTACGATAGTCAAAAATTCCTCAAATTCAGCAAAGGGGTACGCTATTCTGCAAAGCCGGGTATCCGCCCTTGTTTTCTTTCTCATAATAATCCTTTGCCCAGCAGTCCAATGGGAAAAACAAGCCTGGCAAGGGTGCCGGATGGAAGGCAAAGGCACTAAGATCGGAATCGACTCGGCTTGCCGGGGTGTGGAAGGAAGGTCGAGTTGTGAGCGCTAAGACTGTGTGGCATTCCGTCGATGTCGTAACTATGCAGGGGCGGTGTCCCTCTCTTTTTTGAAATCAGTGGACACATTGCCTCCATCCCTGAGAGACCGGCATACAATTTTATTGAAAACATGCAATCAGCGTTTAGCACAGAAGAAGCGGAGATGGCAGCAAAGTCTGAGCTATCATGAATAATGACAGTCGGGCTGTTTCTCCCGGGGTTGTTTGCTTTAACAGTCAGCGCGATTGTGGCTGCTTCGTCCTTTATTTCATTATAACAGGTATCTGGATTTGAGAGCACTCCTCCTCTGCTCCCATGGTTGCCGACATTCAGCTGGAACTTCACTTTAGTTGGTTTTGTCGTTACGATTGGAGGTTACGGTCCTGAGTCTGAAAAACATAGAACGGAACATAATCACAAAGGCTAAAGCTGGGGAATATCGGAGTGCTGTTTGACTGTAGAATTTCTCACAGTGTAATGTTGGTCAACGGTGATATTTATGAAACTGCCGGAATTGAACTTCTCATCGTCATGGAAGAACTATTATCAAACTTCAGGTAACTCTTCGGATTTGTAATTGAGAACATGCGATGGCCAAGCTGTGGCACGAGATGGGAATTGTAATCGATACCCCTCTGAACATCACTTGCGCTTGCTGATTTTGACGCCATCCTGTGTGACCTTGATGTCGAAATGACTGCCCTGGTATTCGACATTGCGCAACGCCATCGTCTTCCATCCTTCAGGGAGCCTTGGCCTGCACCCCGAAAGCCCTTCCTTTCCAGGCCTTCCGTCCGGCTTCAGGCCAAAAAGCCCTTCAATAATGCACTGAACGTAGAGTGAGGAAGACCACCCCTGGGCAAACTGGCCCGTCGGGGTAAGGCATTCAGAACTGTAGACCTCGTTTATTCTTCCCGGATCAGGACTGTAGAACGAGAGCATCGGGAAAGTGCGGAGCTCCCTGAAACCATCCTCCGGCATATCATTGTTGTATGCTGCAAGCACAAACCATCCAGTCATCAGGGGCCACACCTGGCCAGTATGGTATCCCCTGTCGTACATCGGATCAGCGGAAGACATGGAGCGCAACCCCCAGCCCACAACCATGTCTTCACCACCCATCATCCTTACGAGTTCAGAATAGCGATGCCCCTGCGCGTAGATTGCCGGCACGATTTCCATTGCGCTTTTGATGAATCTTGACTTCCCATTGTGCACTGAATCGACAACCGAAAAGCCATCCACGTTATCACGAAAAAACTTCCTGTCAAAGTTCAATTCGCATTTTTCAAGCAGCTCTTTACCGTTTCCTGTCAGTGTTGAATACTCTTTCAGCGCCTCCAACCACCATGAGTTGACATCGATGCACGCACCGTCCCTCTTGTCCGCCCACGACTCCGGCCAGCCGATCAGCCCATCGGAGAATATGTTCTCAATGAGTCCGTCTCCATCCGTATCGCACGACCTGCAGAATTCAACAGCCTGGCTTATTTCCCCGACAGGTGGAGGCAGCCCTGTCCATCTTGAAAGGTTAACCTGCGATATTATCCAGAGTGGTGTACTGTCTATCGACATGTACCTGGTTGGAACATCGTTGTTCGCGACCCTGTAGATTGCGTTTTTCCTGCTCTCACCTGTCAGTGGAAGCTCGTGTGGTATCCGTCCGTCCCGTGAAGCAAGATAGAGGGTCTTCAGATGCTCAGATGCAAGCGAGGCCAATCCGCATTCCGCCGCGGCGAGGCTCATCCACTCGCCATCACGGCCGAAGAACCATGAAAACTCAGGGAAGCCCGCATAAAACCCGTTTCCATGTTCAGACTCGCTGTAGAATTCGAGTATGTCGTGTTTTGCCCAGAGGAATGCCTTGTTGAAGCCGACGTCCGGCGTCTTCAGGACACATGTCTCGGCCGCTTTTTCGTGGAAACCGGTATGCCTTTCAAAATCCAGATCCGTTTCACCGGAGCTGCCTGGACAGACAAGGAGTGTTGCCTCCCGGCAGTTCGGGAGTGCCACCGTGAGCAATCTGCCGTCATATTCAACCCTGGCTGCGTCTCCGTTGGCGATGTACCTGGTCGAGGCGTAACTGCTCCGAATGATGTGAGACTCGCCTTCACTGACGAAAGTGTAGCTGTCCGCTGCCTCCTCGTCAGGCCACATTTTGTAATGGCTTGGTTGAATCTTGAATGTGACTTCATGCAAGCCGCCTGACCTGACTGCGAGACATAACGGGGGAGCATCATACTGGATGAAATCCAGGCGCTCTACATCACCATAATCCCTGTATGTGCAATGCATTTTTCTCACGTACTTCCTGAAGAGCGCATCAGACGGCTTGCCGTCGATATACATGGAGATTGATGCAAAATGCTGCATGCCGCCTTCCCAGAAGCCTGTCCTGTATCTCCCTGAGGGTGCTGTGGAAATGCTCCCATTCTGAAGCACGATCATGTGAGCTTTCTTTCCCTTGACAAGGGATAGATTGTTCGTTCCGCCGCTCCCGGCCCGGTGGCTTACAATCCATGCATCCATTCTCTTGCGGTTGTCGCTCTCGGTGAGCTTTCTGCATGCATCAAATTCGTTTCGCGGGAATTCCAAGTGCATCCACTCCTTTCAGATCATGAGAGTCAGTTTTCAAGACTCGCCACTGGAAGTTATAATTCTGTTACCGACTCGTATGTCGAATATGAAAAGCTTATCGTCTTCAAGGGTTGTAGCACACTATTATTTCATATTCCTTTCTTTGCTCGTCGCTGAGCCCTTTGTTATGAGCAGCTGACTTCCTCCCACGAATGAATTCGCGGATTTTTGCGACCTTTGATGGAAATACACACCGTGCATGGGCCGGGTCTTCCACACGCGCTCACACCCGGGCTGTGGGTGAAGCTGCTTCTCATAAAGCATATTGCAGGAGAGTCGAACCGCATGCTCGCCAACATGCTTGCCCCGTATTCGATGCTCTCAGGCAGCGACGTGTCATACAATACAGTTGAACGGCTGTATTCTGATGATGAAGTGCATCCGGGGACACGCAAACTCCACATGCTCTTACCTCAATCAATCACTCTGAATACAACGATAACTCCCAAAGCCGTGTAATTGGCAATGCCTATATAGTAAAATCCTGATTCGCCCTTCATGGAAAATGAGATACGAAAGAAACCGTACGCGTGGGTCGTTGCCATTTTAGTTGTGGCGGTTGTAGCCTTCGCAGGAGGGTATGCTGTCCACCCAACCACGACTGCTGCTACGCCAAAAGTAAACGTTACTTTTTATGAGAGCTTAGCGCCGAGTGAATCGTCTTACTTCCAGAAGACCCTGATGCCGCAGTTTGAGCAGTTGCATCCCAACATAACTGTGAGTTTTGTGAATCTGCCTTCAGGTCAGCCTGCATCGGAGATACAGACTCTCGTTCAGAGCAATGATGTTGGAGCTTCACTCGTCGGGCTGGACAATCTGCTTGTCGGAGAAGTGATTTACACACCGACTGGTTCTGACCTGATGAACCTCAACCCGATACTCAGCACGATGATGCCCAGCGGCCTTATTCCTAGTGCAGTCAACATGACTCACTATGAGCAGACAGTGTTTGGTGCCACATACTTCATACCGTTCCGTTCCAACATTCCGCTTGTTTTCTACAGCAAGACCGCGTTTGCCAACGCTGGAATAACATCGCCGCCAGCTACCTGGAGCGCTATGCTCAGCGCAGCACATAAGCTCGGAAACCAGTCTGTAATGTTCCAGGGTGCAGCCAACACAGGGACACACACCGGTTCAAGCACTGCGACAGAAATGTACCAGTGGATGGTTCAGGCAGGCGGGAATCCGTTTGTCCTCAATGACAGCGGCGATCTGGCAGCATGGCAGTACATTTACAACCTGAGCGGCTCCTTCAACCCCGGATACACGGGCGGCTATTGGGGAAGCTACGCTGGGCTCGCAAAGGGCTCCTACCAGATACTTGACTACCAGTGGCCGTACATATACACACAGCTGACTACAAACGCCACCTACGGCATGTCCAGCTCAACTCTTGGTGTCTACCCTGGACCTGTCGGTCCCAAAAACGGCAACCACCTGCTTGGTGGCGACGTTCTGGTCATACCCAAGGGTGCAACCAACCTGCCTCAGATAGAGTCACTTGCAAACTTCCTGCTTGGCGCTCAGGCACAGAGGGAAACGCTGCTCAACCTTTCATGGGTCGCGGTCAACTCGGCAGCCTACGCTAACCTGCCTGCAAACTACTCGCAGGTCGGAAACGCGCTTCAGCAGGCAATCAGCACAGGTGTGTTCCTCAGAAACCCAACCCCGTGGATAAGTTACTGGCAGGTAGTCTGCAGCGATGCCTTCACACAGATAATAGTCAACCACGCATCGTTCAGCACCATACCAGGCATACTCAGCACCTACAACCACCAGATGTACACTTACCTCCAGACGACCTACAACTCCACTGTTGCCAACACATATGAGTCTGGCGGGTACGCTCCAATATCTGTCTGAGCAAAGCTGATTTCAGGCAACCAAACCATTTACACCAATTTCTTTTTGAAGGGCTGATTAGATGTTCAGGTGGAAGGAAGATTACACAGCATATCTATTGATCCTTCCAGCCATCGTCTATGTTGCCTTTTTCTCATTCGTGCCTTCCATACAGGCGGTCTATGAGAGCTTCCAGACGCCTTCAAAGCAGTTTGTGCTAAGCAACTACCAGCTTCTGTTTCAGGGCACCGACCTCCGTAATTCTATCTACAATACCGTTGTAGTTACCCTGCTCGCTCTGGCAATACAATTCCTTGTAGCCATGGTGATCGCCACGATACTCATGAAGGAGTTCCGCGGCAAGAACTTCTTCCAGGTCGGGTTCATGATTCCTTTTGGTGTTGCAACGATCGTTGCGTCTTATGTTTTCGGGAATGACAACATATTCGCAATAAGCGGCGGCTACGCAAACACGATTCTCCATTACATCGGTCTGCCTCAACCGCAGTGGATCAACCCGAATAACTACATTTTCAATGTCCTGGGCCTTGTAATCGCAGATAGCTGGAAGAACACACCAATAGTCGCAATCGTACTTCTGGCCGGTATGACGACAATACCGCCGGACATTTATGCGGCGGCTACGGTCGATGGAGCAGGTGCCATTTCCAGATTCTTGAGGATAACCCTTCCCAACCTTTCGAACTATATTGCAATAGCCCTCATAATCAGGGGTGTCAGCGAATTCAATATATTCGCGATGGCACAGTTCCTGTTTCCGCACAAGATACTCACTACTCTCGTATTCAGCTACTATGGAATTTCAGGCACCACTTACCTTTCTTATGCTGTCGCTACGATTCTCCTTGCATTCATCGTCCTATTTTCAACGCTGGTGCTGCTGTACAGGAGTTGGTCACAGAAATCATGAACAGAGCATGGAGGCTGATTCCATTATACATCGGCGTGGTGATTATACTGCTGTACACGCTATTCCCTCTCTACATTCTGTTCCTGCTTGCATTTACGCCGGCTGCCTACACTACAATTGCCATCCATTCGGGTAACTATCCAACGCTCTACCCTGCAGGATTCACACTCTACAATTTGCAGGCTGCATTCGGCATTCCCGAGATCATGACTGCATTGATCAAGAGCCTTGAAACAGCCTTTCTCGTCGGCGGGCTTGCGCTCCTGATTGGCATCCCAGCCGCGTACGGGCTGAGCAGACTCAAGCCCAAGATAGCAAGCATCATATCGACGACACTTTTCTTCGCCAACATGCTCCCCTCCGTCACAATCGCCATTCCCATCAGCGCAACATTCCTGAGATTGGGACTCAATGAGACGTTCCTGGGCCTTGCTCTTGCACAGGAACTCATTGTCCTGCCCCTCACTGTCTTCATGCTGCTTGGCGCCTTCCAGTCGTTGCCCAGAGAGATTGTATCTCAGGCAAGGGTTGACGGCGCGGGGCTTATGACTACTATCTACACCGTAATTGTTCCTCTTGCAAAGGCGGGAGTGGCGGCTGCATTCCTGCTTTCGTGGATGATGTCATGGGATGAATTCACATTCGCTGTATTCCTTTCCCCTGCGCAGCCGACGCTGCCTATCCTGATATACGAATATGTCACAAGGGGTTACATACTCGAAGCCGCCGCATTCTCAATGATAGTCACCATTCCTGTAGTGGTCCTTGTCATTTTCATGGCCAAATTCCTGAAGGGGGAGATCCTTGCAGGAGGACTGAACGGTTGATTCATTACAGTGCGCATCAAAACAAGAATTCAAAGGAGAGTGTAATTTAATTGCCAGACAACGTTCCGCGACTTGAACTCGAGGGGGTATCAAAGAAATTCGGAAAGATATCCGTTCTGGACAAGATTGACCTTAAGGTAATGGAGAACGAGTTCTTTGCAATACTGGGACCATCCGGTTCCGGTAAGTCCACGTTGCTCAGAACAGTCATTGGCATTGAAACACCCGATGAAGGAAGAATACTGATTAACGGGAAGGATGTGACAGACCTTCCTGCAAACAAAAGGAATCTTTCCGTTGTTTTTCAGAGCTATGCTCTGTACCCCAACATGACCGTGTACCAGAACATAGCATTTCCGCTGAAAATGAGGCGCCTGACTCCTGAAGCGATCAAGAAAAGGGTATTGCCAACGGCCGAGAGGCTCGGCATCACAGACATATTGCAGAAGAACGTCACAAAGATCAGCGGCGGACAGAAGCAGAGGACTGCCCTTGCGAGAGCGCTCGTAAGGGAACCTGCGATTTTCCTGCTTGACGAACCGCTGAGCAACCTGGATGCCAGGGTGCGTTTCCGGGCTCGCGAGGAGCTCAGGAGCCTGCAGGTGGGCCTGAGGCAGAGTTTCGTATATGTGACGCACGATCAGTTCGAGGTTTCAAACATAGCAAACAGGGTTGCAGTCCTTCACAATGGCAAGTTCGAGCAGATATCAACTTTCAAGGAACTCTATGAATATCCGGAAACAAAATGGGTTGGCGACTTCATCGGGAATTACCCGATGAATTTCCTGCCTGCCAGCATGGTTGCAGGTGACAGGACAGAGGGAGAGGCTGGCTTCCGCACCGAATGGATCGAGGTCAGTGATTCGGGTATTGACTGTGAAGTTCAAAGCGGTGAAACAGTGGGAGACATCAATTTCCTTTACTGCATAAAGGACGATAGTCATTTCATAGTGAAGCACGACAGGTACGTTGAACCTGGCTCCATGCTGAAATGTTCCGTCAGAAGGTGCAACCTGTACGTCGACGGAAAGCTTGTGAAGAAGGACATCATCGGCCAGCCGCAACGATGAGGCACTTCACTCCAGCGCAGGCCATAGCTCCTTCTTTATGATTTCCAGCAGTTCCAGGAATATCTCCCTGTTCATTTTTCCTGTATTGGTGTTGCGCGGACTCGGGTGATAGGAGGCGTAAAGCGCAGGCATCCCGGGAGGATCGTAGACTGCTCCATGCCTGAATTTGAAGCTGCTTGTCCTGAGGCCGGTTGTTTCCCTGAGAAATTTGACGTATGAGTCGAAAGCGAACTTGCCGAGAAGCAGCACAGCTTTGGCATTCTTCAGGAGGAGAAGTTCCCTCTCGAGGAAAGGGTAGCAGTTCTTCGCTTCCTTCGGAGTCGGCCTGTTATCGGGGGGCACGCACCTCACCGCCGCAAGCATGTAGGAGTTGATCATTACAAGGCCATCATCAATGCCGTCCGAGTTTGGCTGGCTTGTGAGACCTGCCTCATGCAGGCAGCCTACGAGGAATTTTGCCGAGAGATCGCCTGTAAACACCCTGCCTGTCCTGTTGCCTCCGTGTGCCGCCGGGGCAAGGCCGACGATGACCAGTCTTGCGCTATGGTCGCCGTACCCGGGAACAGGCTTTCCCCAGTAGTCCCAGTCTGAAAAGCGCTTGGTCTTTTTCTGTGCAATGCTTTCCCTGAACTTCACAAGCCTTGGACATTTCCTGCAGCCGATAATGTCATTTCTGAGTTTTGAAAAACTGTCCTTCTGCCTGGAGCTTGCCTTCATTCAGTCCATCTCCTTTTGCAAGATGACCCAAGGACGAATGCACATTAAAGCCTCTCTCCACAAAGGGCCCTGGACCTGCAGCGGGGCCGCTGAGAACGATGTGCAAAGAATTGTTGCATGCATTGCGAATTTGTCAACGGCAAAGCTCTCCCATCGCTGAACGGAGGGATCGGCCTTTTGAACGGAACGGAGTGCAGGAATGGCATCTGCTTTGCTTCTGCCATCAGGCAACATTGCCAGGAAATGAAATAAAGCGCTCTGCAAGGCGTCTCCCGGATCAAGCGGAGGATGCGCACGTGTCTGTCTCCTTCAGAACAACATTCAACTCTGTGAGAATACGGGGACAGGCTCAGTCTGCTTTATTTGCCCCGCGTGGTCGGACCTTGAAGGCTGACGGGCAGATGCTTGAAAGGGAACACCTGCCGCACTCCGCTTTCCTTGCATGGCAGACTGCCCTTCCGTGCGCTATCAGGAGGGTTGTCAGCATGCCCCATTCAACCCTTCCCACAATCTTCATGAGATCCCTCTCTATTTTCCCGGGATCGGTATTGCGCGTCAGTCCGAGCCGCCTGCTCAGTCTTGCAACATGGGTATCGACCGCAACCCCCTCGTTTATGTCGAACGCTACGGAAAGGACGACGTTTGCGGTCTTTCTAGCAACCCCCGGAAGCTGTGTCAGCTCCTCCAGTGACTTCGGCACCCTTCCGTTTTTCTCCCCGACAAGCATCCTGCACGAGTCCCTGATGAACCTCGCCTTCTGCCTGTAGTAACCGCACTGCTTTATGATTGACTGCACCTCAACAAGCGGGGCATCTGCCAGTGCATATGGAACAGGGAATCTCCTGAAAAGGACCGGTGTTACCCTGTTCACCATGCTGTCCGTGCACTGTGCGGAGAGAATAGTTGCAACAAGCAGCTCCTCCGGAGAGCTGAATTCAAGTGCGCATCTTGCATCCGGATAATCCGTGGACAGAAGTGAGAGCACGGCCGAAGCCCTTTCCGTCCTGGCCCTCAACGCCTTTCCATGAGATTGTCCGACATGTGCCTTGCCGACAGGGAGCGATTCTTCCATTTTCACTTCTGCGGGAAGGGAAACTTGTCCTCGTAGAGGACCATCCAGGTGCCTATTCCCTTCGCGCAAGTCCTTCCCTCCTGATCGAAGAGATCCATTTCACAAACCACGATGTTCCTGCCAGCCCTGATTACCCTGGCCTCGCATGTCATTTCCCCCTTCTTCACAGCCTCCAGGAAGTTGACTTTGAGCTCGATTGTGACCTGGTTCTTTCCCTGGTTCACGGTTGCTGTCGCTGTTCCGCCTGCGGCATCTATGAGTGTGCTGATTGCGCCGCCGTTCACAATGCCACCGTGCCGGAGAACATGCTCTGCCTCGCCTATCCTGAGTTTCGCGTATCCCCTGCCAACGTCGAGGACCTCGACGCCAAGGTGTTTCAGGAAGGGATCACCCTTTATGATGGAGGCAAGCCTGGCAAAGCTGCCGAAATCGTTTTTGTCGTTCTCCATGCTTTTGCCAAACTGGAACGTGTAGTTAAAGAATTCCAAGCAATATGTTCACCATCAGGCGGCCAGCCTTTTCATTACATACTGGAGAATTCCGCCGGCTCTGCAGTATTCAAGCTCCATTTCGTTGTCAAGCCTGAGCGTCAGTTCGGCACTCGACTGTGCCTCCTGGCCATTCCTGTGGTATTTCAGCACTGCCGTGCCCCTTGGTTTCTGCTCGTCGGCCAGTTCTATGCTTACTTCCCTTGTGAAATCGATATCCAGAGACTGGCTGTTTTCGCCCTTCTTGAACTGTAATGGAAGTATTCCCATTCCTATCAGGTTGCTCCTGTGTATCCGTTCGAAGCTTACCGCCACAACAGCCTTGACACCAAGGAGCTTCGGGCCCTTTGCGGCCCAGTCCCTCGAACTTCCGGTGCCATACTCCGCCCCCGCAAACACGACCAGAGGCACACCCTCCTTCCTGTATGCCATGGCTGCATCGAATATCGACATTCTGGTCCTGTCCGGGAAATGCAGCGTGAAGCCCCCCTCGACGCCGGGCAACAGCAGGTTCTTTATTCTCCTGTTTGCGAACGTTCCGCGCATTAGCACCCTGTCATTGCCTCTCCTCGAGCCGTACGTATTGAAATCAGCCGGCGACACTCCCTTCTCGATGAGGTACTTTCCTGCGGGCGTATCTGGAGAGAATGCACCGGCGGGTGAAATGTGGTCTGTCGTCACGGAGTCGCCGAATACAGCAAGCACCCTTGCTTCCTTCACAGATTCTATTCCTCCCTCGGATGCCGGGTCGAAGTCGTCAAAGAAGGGCGGGGACTGGATGTAGGTGCTTTCGTCATCCCAGCCATAGAGTTCGCCGGAAGGCGATTTGAGCGATATCCAGTCGTCGCTTGCCCTGTCAATGTCTGTATATCTCCTCCTGTACATTTCAGGTGTTATGGAGGACGAGATTGCCTTCTCAATCTCATTCCTGGATGGCCAAATGTCCCTGAGGTAGACATCCTTCCCGTTGACCGACTGCAACGGCTCCTTTGTAATATCCTTCAGGACACTGCCGGCTATGGCATAGGCAACGACAAGCGGTGGAGACATCAGGTAATTCGCGCGGACGTCGCCGTGAATCCTCGCCTCGAAATTCCTGTTGCCTGAAAGGACGCTCGCCACTGAAAGCTTGTTCTGTGTTACCGCTTTCGATATGTGCTCCGGCAGGGGCCCGCTGTTCCCGATGCATGTTGTGCAGCCGTAACCGACAAGATAGAAACCAAGCTTGTCAAGGGGTCCTGTAAGCGATGCCTTCTCAAGATAATCTGTAACCACCCTGGATCCGGGGGCCAGGCTTGTCTTCACCTTCGGGGACACTCTTAGCCCCAAATCAACCGCCTTTTTCGCAAGCAGGCCGGCGGCCATCATCACTTCCGGATTGCTTGTGTTGGTGCAACTTGTTATTGCCGCTATGACAACATCGCCATCTGATATGGTCCCCGGGCTTCCGCCGGGGTACTTGAGTGCAGCCGTCTTGCCTTGGCTTGAAATTTTCCCCTGCTTCTGCAGCTGAAGCAGACTGTCGGGCGCCCCCTCGCTTGAGAAATTGTTTCCAGCCGAATTCGTTGCCTGGGCAGCTGAAAAGAACTCGTTCACAAAATTGTCCCTTACCGCTGCAAGTTCCAGCCTTGACTGGGGAAGTTTCGGGCCAGCGATGCTCGGTACCACCTTTGAAAGATCCAGTTCCACAACAGAGCTGAATCTCACCTTTGAATAGTCAATAGAGGAAAATCCCTGCTTCTCATGGTACCTCCTGACGACATCTGTGAGCTCCTCCTTCCTGCCTGTGAATTTGAGATACTCAAGCGTCCTTGCATCCACAGGGAAAAGGGCGACTGTTGCACCGTACTCGGGACACATGTTGGTCAGCGTTGCACGTTCCGGAATAGACAACTCTCCTATCCCTGGGCCGAAAAACTCCACAAATTTCCCGACGACATTGTGCTTCCGGAGCATCTGGGTGAGGGTGAGGACAAGATCCGTGGCCGTAATGCCCTCCCTCATCGTTCCAGTTATGTGAACCCCGACCACCTCGGGGTGCGACAGAGCCACCGGCTGGTCAAGAACTGCCGCCTCTGCCTCGATTCCACCCACGCCGAATCCGAACACACCTATGCCGTTCACCATCGTCGTGTGGGAGTCCGTTCCCACAAGTGTGTCGGGAAATGCCAGTTTTGTCCCGTTCTGTTCTGTGACAGTAACGCATTTTGCAAGATATTCAAGATTTACCTGGTGGCAGATACCAAGGGAAGGCGGCATTACATAGAATCTGTCAAATGCGGAGGAAGCCCACTTGAGAAGCATATAACGTTCCCGATTTCTCTTGAATTCAAGATCCCTGTTGATTATGAATGATTCTCCCGTACCGTAGGAGTCGACCTGCACCGAGTGGTCTATGATAAGGTCAACAGGAACCTGCGGCTGTATCAGCTGCGGATCCCTGCCGAGCTTTGCCATCGCGTCCCTCATCGCTGCCAAATCAACCACTGCCGGAACGCCGGTGAAATCCTGCATCAGCACCCTTGAAACCTTGAACGGTATTTCCCTGTCCTCGGGGGAGGATGCGTTCCAGTTTGCAAGAGCGCGGACGTCCTCCTCCTTCACACCTCTGCCATCGCAGTTTCTGAGGAGCGACTCAAGCACGATCCTTATTGAGAGCGGAAGAGTGGATATGGGCCCAATCCCCTTTTCTTCCAGGGCCGGCAGTGAATAATACTTGACTTTGATCCCCTGCTCAGTGTTGAATTCCCTGAGTGTATCCCAGAGATTGTGTAACTCGCCTGATGCTGAGGGCGTTTCTGTCATGCCGTTCACTACGTGCACGGTATAATTAATCTTTTTCGAAACGCAATATAATTATATGCGCCATAAATTATTTTTATTCTCAGTGATCACGATGGCGATGAGCCTGGAGCCACCAGGGAGATTAGGGGAAAGGTTAAAATCCCTATTGCTGAAGACCTCTGACCCAGCGTCACAGCATACGAACATCTGTGATACGGTCCGCACTTGATTAGAATTCTGATAAATGAACGTTCCTTCTCAAGCGGCTGTGGGACGCTATTGTTCGTCCCACAGCCGGTTCGGGGTTCGGGTTCAGGGTCAAAAAGGAGAAGGGGTGCAGAATCGGACGCCCGACTCCTTCTGTGACATCCTTATGAGTTCTGCGGCCTCTGCGTTGCTCAGGTCCTCCTGCATAAGCCGTGCGGGGGAGAGTCCGAAGCCGAATCGCTCGTTATCGTCCATGCCCGCATATACCGCCTTCAGGTCGGCCATTGCATAACCTCATCCATGCTGCCGGACAAAGAAAGTGACAGTGCCTGTTGCCGGTCCCATTCCTGATTTAATTCTCCAAGACACAGGGTTCGAAGTTCGCCCGTTCCCATGATAATGAAAGGAAGAGGTTTACGATACTGGCTGTGCCGGTTCACTTCCTGGCAGGCTGCTCCGTCACTTTGCCGTTCTCTGTCTTCGGCAGGCGCAGCACCATGCCGTTCGCTTCCGCGAACTCCTCCAGGCCGTCGAGGCGCTGCCCCTCGAATGCTCCCTCACCCGTGTACCGGAAGCCCATCTGCTTCATCCTTGGGAGCAGTGCCTTGAACTTCTCCTCGTCGACGAACTTCTCCAGCGCGAGCACGACTCTGGTGCTTCCATTCCCGTTGCTGTTCTTCCTGTAGAAGAAGAAGGGCTGCACCACGGCCTGCGTGAGATACTGTTCAAGCTCGGGCTTTCCCGATGAGCAGAGCAGCCTTCTCAGCTCACCGAGTCTTTCAGCCTGTTCCCTGACCCACTTTTCAAGTTCAGGGTTTTCCATTCTACCACGTTGCATTTGTCGGACAAAAGAAGGAAAACATCAAACGGGCAACGGTGCCGGATGCGTGTGGAATGAATGGCGAATCCGACCTTTTCACCGCCCTGCCGGACGAGGCCGTCTCCGATGAGATAGACTAAGACCAGCTCCACAGTGTTTCGGTGAGTGCGAAGGAGGCACCCGGTGTCAAAACAATCAATGTTGTTGCAGACAGGGGATATCACAATTACAGCGACATAAAGAAATGCACAGATGCAGACACAGTCCCGTTTGTTCCGGCACCCAGGAGCGAGACAGGACGCAGGAATAGGGTCCCTGCGGAAGGTTTCTATCCTGAAGATTTCAGATACTGTGCGGCAAAGAACATACACATCTGCCCTGCAGGAAACACACTGGAATACAGATATACGGTGAACAGGAGTAACGGCATCTCCTTCATGGCATACGGCACCGATGCCTGTGCCTCCTGCCCCCTGAAGCAGAAGTGCACCGCCAGTCCTGAAGGAAGGATGATAAGGAGGAGGGTGGAGCAGGATGCGGTCGATGAGACGATGGCCAGGATGGCGGCAAACCCTTGGAATCATGAGGAAGAGGAGCGGCCTGTGCGAGCATCCATTCGGTACAATCAAGAGGGCATTCAATCAATCATACCTGCTCCTCAAGGGTTTCAGGAAGGTGAGGGGAGAGATTGGACTCACAATGCTTGCCTGCAATCTTAGAAGTGCGTTGAATATCATGGGAACCAAGCAACTGGTGAAGGCTGTCACCAGTTGCTTATTTTCACAGAGAAGATTTTTCAATGGAAACAATGATCGCAACAATGCCAGCAGGTAGCTTCCGGTTCCACTTTTCACACAGCCTCGCAAAGATTCGGGACAATTGCACAGAATCTGACGGCTACGTTCATTGCAGGGTGAAGGCCTGAAACTTGGTCCGTAATATGCCAAAATACTTGTCCTCGGATTTCCATAACGATCGTCATCGTGAAGGTGGAACGCACTTGAACCGAATTGTTAAGTTTGTTATCTTGCTGGCAATTACGATCGGAGCCTGGATGGTCATCTTCCAAACCCCACCATTAGGGACGTTGCCGCCGTGGTATGGTTTCACCGCAATGTGGATATGGGTACTGAGCCCGGTGTTTCTATCGAAATCTGTGCGAGAAGTCTTGAAAATAACCGCATTTTTCGCGATGTTGTTCATAGGGATAAGAGGGATTGTCAAGGCGTTTGTGAATTAGCCTGAATTCCCGCACCGAATGGGCACACTGAGTTTTTGCGGCCACGGGCGACTCCTTCCTCACCGTAAGCCGGGGGGGGGGGGAGCATGAATAGGCCGAAGTCGGCACTTGCCGGAGTGCCTGGAGTGTAGACTCCGCCCCCAGGTCGGTTATCGTTTGGGAGCTGCCAAAGACAAGGAGCCAGCCATGCCTGACCTTGTCTTCCAACCTGTCGATCAGGTCCTCGATGCCGCTTACTGACAAGTCCGTCAGAAATTCATTGATCGCCTTCTTGCACTCGGGCATGATTTGTGCGTTGTCCAGCAATGTCATGGCCTGATCCATCTGGTGCTTCGTGTCGTATATCACGACAGGGGATGGTAATGGTGGATTCTAGCCTGTTGGACTAAGCCACCAGGGAGATTAAGGCCTACAGTCAAAATCCTCAGGCAAGCAGAACCTCAACTGTGGGCTGGAAGCTCGAACAAAATTTAAGACTTGAATAAGAGTGAATATATACTCCTCACCTCATCCTGTGTATCAACTCGGGGACGAAAGGTCTCCCGGGCTTCTCGTCCCCGCTAGATGGATGAAAAAGTGTATGAGGACGAGAATGATAAAGTTGACGGGCAAGTCGTCATGAAGTGGCGACGTTTTGTCAGAGTAGACGGTGGCTCTCTCTGTCTGATTTTTCCAAAGGATTTTGTTGAATATGCCAAGCTCAGAAAAGACGAACCAATGGAAATTTCACTCAAGGAAAATGGCACTCTGTTGATAAGGAGGACGCTCAAATGAGTGAAAAGTGCGATGACGCACTCAAAATATCTGAGCATGTTATTCTAACCACTCCCAAGCTTTTTGCACTGTGGGATACACTTCTCAAGTTAGCAGATCGAGATATCGCAGAGTCAGACCAACAGGAGGCTGAAGGGTGAGCAAGAAACAAAAAGCCCCCTTCCGTTCCACCGGAGGGAAGCAGCCGCAAAGCGACAGGATGATTATTCTTCTAGCAGATAAATGTTTGCAAAAATATTCTGAATGGAATGTTATCTGTAAGGGCAACAATTGCAGATGGTCTGCACAATTCAATAGTGGTAGAGATGCAAATAACGCAGGATGGAAACATCACGTTGAAGCTCACCATTCCAAGCAACTTGAAAATTCTCATAAAACAGAATGTCCCGTGACCCATATTTTCAAAGTAGCACGGGGGAGAGGTGGTCGGGCTTCGAAATCAGGGGGTAGCGCATATCAGATTGCCTCCGTGGACAGCAAAGGGGCGGGAAAGTGACCGTCAAGAAGCCGACCACACTCAATCCGCACAGTGCCGCGCGCAATGCAAGGTGCCCGTTCTGTCGACACGACTGGACGGTTCAAGACGACCAAGACGTCGCGACCATCACGATCAGGTGCCCAAAATGCGATTCTGCTTCCCTGTTCAGCGACCTTCACGCGAGGTGGGTTGAAGATGCTTCGAGTGCGCTGCAGAACGAAGCTGAAAAATTCGACACGCAGGCTGAAAAAATTTGGAGCTTAATCAAAGAGGTGCCGATGTTTGGTAACGAGCTTGAAGAAACGTTCATTGTGCTTGGGGGGCTGCCCATTCCGGTAAGCTCATTAGATTTCTATGACTTGGTTACTGGACGCTATTTTGATGAAATTGGGAAGGTTCCAGGCAAAGAATCGATAGAACAGGTAGCTGCCCTTTGCAGATTTCATGCAAGGAAAAATATAAGGAATGTCGGCGTGAGAATCGTACGTATAGACGGTGCTTTGTTCTACGATCCATTAGATGATGATGGTTCAGTCTACAGAGTTACAGACAGTGTTCAGAAAGTAAAACTGGAAATGCCCGTAACTGTCAGGTGGAAGGGCATGCTGCCCGCTCGTGTTGAATCGGGCCAGAAGAAAGATGTTGATGCCTTCCTTTCGTTGTGGAAGCTCGATCCGGAGACACGTATTCTTGTTTTGGGGTTCTTATGCGCCGCCTTTATTCCAGACATCGCACACACCATTCTTCTGGTACTTGCAGAGCAGGGAGCTGGAAAGAGCACTTTCTCTTCGGGAATAAGACGCATCATCGACCCTTCTGCAGTTGAGCGGATGAGAGTTCCTAAGGAAAGCAGCCTTATTGAAATCGCTGCAAAACATCAGTATGCCGTCAGTTTTGACAATGTGAATCAGGTACTGAAGCCGGAAATTTGTGATACTTTATCCAGGCTGTGCACGGGAGGAGGGAGCAGGACCCGGTCTCTTTACACCAACACAGATGAAACCATACTGAATCTCCGCAGGCTGCTTATCATCAATGCGATCAATGAGCCATCCTATGCGATGGACCTGCTTGATCGCATTCTGGCTGTGCGTCTGCAACCCATTGGGACTGGAGAGAGAATATCTGATGAAGAAATGCTCGAAAAGCTTGAAGCGCTCGGGCCGAAGATACGGGGGTACATCCTGGGGTTGGTTCCAGATGCTTGCAGGCTTTATCCGGAGGTCAAGGCCGGTCTCAGAGGGAAATTGCCTCGAATGGCCGACTTCGCAATTTGGGCAGAAGCCTTCTGCCGGGCAGCCGGCGAGGCGGCAATGCTGTTTTTCAACTCCTATGTTGAAAGACAGGAAAGGGCAGTTGAGGAAACTCTCCAAGACTCTACTTTGTTCGAGGCGTTGCGAGAGCTTCTTCCAGATGAAAATGACGAATGGATAGGAAATATGACACAACTCCTCAATACCTTGACTGAAGATGTTGAAAGAAAATATCCTGAAAAAAACATGCATAGGAACCTACCGGCCAATCCACAAGCGTTGAGCAGAAGAATGGGTGAACTAAAACCAGCCCTCAGGCAGTTCGGTATTGGTTTTGAGGATATGGAGCGGAAGGGGCACAAAAGGGAGAAAATCAAGAGACTGTTCAGATTCGAACGCTCCACGAGTGGCTCTATATACTATCCTCTCCATGAAAGTGAAAAAATTGCGTCCGCATCGTCCGCAGGCCTTGAAAAGTATATAAACTCCACGAAGGAAACACCTGCGGACGCAATTGAAAAAACCATTGCGTCCGCAACATCCAGCGTACTTGAAAAACGATCTGCGGACGATGCGGACGCAATTTTGACGACAACTGGGGGGAAAAGTCACAATGCACAAAGTGGCGCTACAGATAACCACGCTACAAAATCGCATGATGAGAACTCGGTTGCGGAGATTCAACGGTTCGTCCTTCAACACGTCCGGCCTTCTGAGCACCCGACCGTCCGTGAAAAAAACAATATCATGTGGCTAATTCAGGCAGAATTCAAAACAGGTCCTGACCGTGCAAGGACTCTCATCGGCATGTGGTTGGCGTCCGGAGTTCTTGCTGAAGACGCACAGGACAAGTGGCTGCTGCTTCCAGGGCCAGAGGCACAGGAGGCGTCAGCATGACCGGAAAGTCAGACATTGCCCTCATGGACAGAGACGTGGTTATCGGCATTGTAGAACTGTTGTATCATTTTTGTATCGATATAACATCAATTAAAATCTGTTGAACATGAGAAAACTGATATAATATACGTAGTATATCAACCACGATGAAAAAGGAGAGCTTTAGGAATCTTGTAGTGAGACTGCACAAGCAGAGAATGAGAAAGGTGAGGCTTGACGCCGACATAAGAGAAACGCAGCGCATGGTTCTGTCGCGTATGATGGAAAAGGAGGAAATTCGCATTCAGTGGGAGAGGAATAAGGACTGTCTGGTGAAGAAGAAGGTATCGCAAATGAGGGAATTCTCACCACGTGTTCTCCTCGAACTCCTTGGGGATCAGGCGTTCAGCATTCTTCACGCTAGCGCTGCGGGCGTCGATGCAATACTTCCTTCATTGGAGCAGGACAAGCGGGATGAACTGATGTCGTCTCTAACCTACAGGAACACAACCCCTCATGTTTCGCTTTTCTTCGTCAGTCACAAATCATCGTCTGAAGAAGTAGAAGAACCTTCTCCCGCCAACAGCGTTGAGCCAGTGCTCGCAAAGCAGAGAGATGCATTGCACGCCGCAGGAAGAGAGAGCATGGAGGTAACATAATGGCTAAATTCCAGAGATCAAGAAAACAGAAACATCTGTATCGAGATGGCGCAAAGGGACCCATGCTGAGTGAGTTCGAATGCGAATATGAAAGGAAAAAAGGCAAGCGTGTATATGGCGCAACAGTCGGGAAGGTCAAGCGCGAACGGCTTGATAGGAAGCGAGAATAGGTAGTAACACTTCATACACAAATGTGTGATTTCCCAATACGCACCAATGGCGATGGGCTGTTTCCGGCGCTCTCCCTTTGATATTCTCAAATACCTGCACTGAACTGTGTGATAGGGGCTAACAGGAATGGTAGACGCGGCGCTTCATATGTTTGTGGATACCGAGACGACTGGTCTCGGGCATATAGGTAAACCTCCCAGGACAGACGGAATTGTGCAG
>JAKAVR010000090.1 GCA_021817225.1 Thermoplasmata archaeon | reverse complement strand
CTTCGATGCAATGCAGCTCTGTCCGCCATTCTGCAGCCTGCCGAATGTTGCTCTCTCCGCTGTCTTTGCGAGGTCCGCGCTCCTGAGGACTATGAACGGATCGGAGCCGCCAAGCTCAAGCACCGCTTTCTTGAGCCCTTTTCCCGCTGCCTGGCCGATGCTCTCGCCCACTGAAGTAGAGCCGGTAAAGGAGACGCCGTCCACTTGCCTGATCAGATCGAGTGCCCGAGAGCCTGGAATTATAGCCGACTTGAACAAGGGCGTATCCATCACCTCTTCAATAAGAAGGCTCGATCCTGTCACTATGGATGCATGCTTGAGAAGAATACCGTTGCCGGCCACAAGGGCAGGTATTGCTGCCCTGAAGGCCTGCCAGAGCGGGTAATTCCAGGGCATCACAAGCATGACAACGCCAAGCGGATCGAACCTGACGTAAGCCTTCGCACCGTCAATCTTCACCGGCTCAGGTTCGAGGAACCTGCCGAAGTTGGCTATCGCAAAATCGACAAGCGATTCGCACTTCTTGACTTCGGCAATGCTCTGCGATACGGGTTTACCCATTTCGATTGTCATCTGTTCCGCTATTTCTTTTTCCCTTTTCAGCAGGTTAGGCTTGAGCACTTCTCTGAGATATGAGATGCGGGAGTCTATGTCCTTCCTCCATTCTGCCTGACTCTCCCTTATTCCGCCAATCTTGTTTTTGAGTGAATCAGCCGTTTCTTCCTTGTATTCCTTAATCATTTCCCTGCTGTACGGGTTAATGGTCGTTATTGTCATTACACTGCCCCTGTCTTTACCTGTAGGACTATCACGATCATGCACATAGTCTTTTGTTCCTGCAACCCATCGCTGAAGGAAGTTGACTTCAGCTTCTGTTGCCTCTGAATATCCAGTGGGACTGCCTGAGTATCTCCTTCTGCCGATCCCAGCAATATTTTTCGATAAAGAGCTTCCTGGCGAGCATTCCCGCGGCCTCAGCCTCTTCCCTGTGGCTTGCATAATAAGAGATTGCCTTTGCAATCTCTTCCGTAGACTGCGGGTCAGCGGTAAGGCCTATGCTCTGACTGCCGTTTCCCTTCATGATGGAGGCCATAGCAGGCATATTCGATACTATCTGGGGAAGCCCCATTGCCATGTAATCCCACATCTTGACGCTTATTCCCAGGTATTTGTTCATGTCCGTATTAAGCGGAAATGTCAATCCGACCGAGCATCTTCCAATCTCGCTGAAGTAGTCTGAGAGGGATGGAAGGTGACCCGTAAAAGTAACTCTGCCGGAAAGGCCGGAATTGTCCACGATCTTCCTCACGCCAGGGATGTTCTTTTCGTCGCCACCGATCAGACGCAGATTGCAGTCGACACCTTTCATTGCTTCGAGGATGCGTGGAAGTGCCTGCATTTCAAGCATAGAGCCGGCGAGCGCAAGCGTGAATCCTGAGTTTCTCGGAGGCAACTCTGGCAGTTCTGAAAGTGCTTTGGTTGTGTACACCGTTGTATACGGTACGGACCAGCCGACATACTTCTCGCCTCGCTCCGGGTTGACGGAGTATGCATGCTCAACGGTATTCGTGCAGATGCTCTTCTCGAGTCTTGCAAATGCGATAGAGCGCATTATGCCTGAAATGGTCCCGCTTCCCCTGACCATTGAAGGCCAGTCCTCCCTTGCGAAAAAAAGAAGGGGGACGCCAAGCCTTCGTGCCGCATTGGCCGATCCCCTGAGCACTTCCAGGTCGAAGGCGAATATGAGACCGGGCGATTCATCAACAAGCCTGTCCGACAGCTTCCTGGAAAAAGTGTAGAACGAGGTGAAGTTCCTTACAGGCACCCTGACCTGTTCCCTTTTCACGGGCAGTGTAGACTCCTTGATAGGCACCGATCTGCTCTTGTCCCAAGAAAGAACACTTATCTCGTGCCCCGCCTCAAGAAGCAGTTCCACGGGGTGTATGATGCTGGTGGCTGGCCAGGGGGTGAAGATATCATTGTGGAATGTGATACATACTTTCATCGGGTGCCTTTCCGGCACAGTAGTGTTCGTGGATATTAATAAAATGAGCGTGAAGGCGGTTGCTCCTTTTTTCAGAGCAGCGGTTGTCCCTGTGTCACCTGATGCACTGACTTTGAAGGGTCTGGAGATTCGCGGCCAATACGGAGAACCAGGATTAACGGCGCCGGCGCTTGTGCTGAAGAGGCATATACATGCTTGCACCTGACCTGAGTGATGCAAATGATGGGAAAACACAGATGCGGTTGGAGCAGTACCGATCCCATTTACATTGAATATCACGACACGGAATGGGGTGTTCCGCTCCATGATGACAGGAAGATCTTCGAATTCCTCACGCTTGAGAGTTTTCAGGCTGGCCTGAGCTGGCTGACCATTCTGAGGAAGAGGGAGGAATTCAGAAAAGCGTTTGAGGGTTTCGATCCAGAGGTTGTTTCGCAGTACGGGAAAGCTGAGGTGTCAAGGCTCTTGCGCGATAAGGGGATAGTAAGGAACAGACTGAAAATAGAGGCCGCCGTGCGGAATGCATCTGCTTTCGTCGCCGTCAGGGACGAATTCGGCTCGGTGGACAGATACATGTGGCAGTTTGTCGGCGGCAGACCAAAGAAGAACGCATGGAAATCATTGAATCAGATACCCGCGGTGACGAACGAATCTGTCATGCTCAGCTCTGACCTGAAGAAGAGGGGTTTTTCATTCGTCGGTCCGACGGTGTGCTACTCACACATGCAGGCAACAGGCATGGTGAACGACCACCTTGTGAGATGTTTCAGGCATGATGAGTGCAGCGAATTGTCAGCAGTCGGCTACTGATGTCTTCTTCCCCGCGTGCTCACGACAAAGCAGTGAGGACGTACTCAAGGAACTCTGCTTCAGGCAATGCCCCCTCGAATGAAACCTTCTCGTTGATTACAATCTTCGGCACAGCCATAACCTCATACCTGTTTGCAAGTTCAGGGAACTCGATTGATTCTACCATGTCTGCCTTAATCCTGCCATTGATCATTGCCATCTGATGCGCAGTCCTTACAGCCCTGGGACAGTAAGGGCAGGTGGGCGTGACAAAGACCTGTATGTGGACATCCCTGTCTATCGATTTCACCTTCTGAATAGTCTCCTCCGAAAGATGCGTTTTCCTGCTGGATGCGTCCATTATGTCTTCAAGGAGTCCGCTGAATTCGTACCCGGATGGAATGCCGAAATACCTGACGCCCTTGTTGCCGTTTCCAACAATTACGATCGCGGGTATGCGCTCCACCCCGTACTCCTTTGCCTTTTCACTGTCCTTCGTCAGGTCATATGTCTCAACGCTAATCTTGGAATTCAACTCGGATAGCTCTTCGGCGATCGACCTGGTTTCCTTGCAGAAATCGCATTCGAATTCCTGGGTGAACACAACAAGCTTCACGTTTTCCTTCATTCCCTTGGAAAGCATTTCCGAAACCTTGCGCCTGTCTTTCTCCTCTAATATGGGCATATGCGTTTCATCTCCTGTTGTCGTTATCAACGATCTACCTGCCCATAAATAAAATGCCTGTCGGCAACGGCTCGTTATAAACTGCCGTGCGATTTTTCCCCTTCTAACTGCACCAGCGCTCTTCCCGGCTGGGATTTACCCCTGTGTCGGGCAATCATCTGTCATTCATCCCTCCGACATCCACGTCATGCGAGATGACAGGTGACGAGAGCCGTGACACATTACAGCCCAAATGTGCAAGTGATCGAGGCACGGCCCCGGCGAGAGCGTGCATCTGATTGAACGGGATGGTTGCGGGAGGGACTGGGCAGAATGGCCAATGAAGACGCATATTTGGTGATGCAGGACACACGCCCGAGATTGTTCAAACCGGAGCAGTGAATTGCAGTTACCAACTGGGGATACGAGTGACCAAAACACGCCTGAATTGTTTTCATGGAAAGACAGCCGCGAATTGCAGGCGATCGCCAGTCTTGGTGGTATATGATACAAGTGAAAGAAAGTTGGCTGAAGCTCACAAATCTGCTGGCTCGTGTTCAGACATGCGCGTGGCTTTCGACCTTCTTCCCTTTCCCTTTCTTCTCATCTTCGAAAAACTGCAATGCCTCCTTCACGGAAGCTCTTTCGTGGACAATGGCCCTGATGGCCCTGATCATCGCGACAGGATGTTCGCTCTGCCATATGTTTCGGCCCATGTCCACTCCCACGGCACCGTCCTCGAGCGCGCTGTGCACCAGATTGAACACATCCATCTCCGTGTTCA
>JAKAVR010000089.1 GCA_021817225.1 Thermoplasmata archaeon | reverse complement strand
TTGACAGAGTTGCAGCCATCTGCAGTCCCGCCTCCACGCATGCCATGTTTGGCGGCATGGGCTTGGATCCTGGCTGGCCGGTGCAGACTGGGCATATGTTCGTGTTTGCTTCGGCATGAAGGAAATCGGAACTGCATGTGCAGAACATCTTGCATTCAGTCCGGGGGTAAATGTGTATCTCGAGACCGATCTTCTGCGCCGCTACCAGAGCCATCCCCTCCTGTGGAAGAAACGGAATGCGGCAAGAATGCTCTCGTCCCCGTTCCTCGGTGCAACAAGCTGAAAGCCGAGTCCCGGACCCATCGGCATGCTGCCGGCCGGCACACCGGCCAGGTTCGCCGGAACAGTCAGAATGTCGGAGGCGTACATGAGCAGTGGATCATTGATTCGCTCCCCGAGACGGTACGGGGCAGCTGGCATTGTCGGCATGGCTAGAAGGTCATGGGAATTCAGCATACCATTAAGTTCGGAGGAAACGTGGTCACGGGCAGCCAGCGCCCGCTCATACCATGCAGCCCTCGTTTCCGCGGATGTAACGTAAGTGCCTATCATTATCCTCCTTCGAACTTCCGGACCCAGGAGGGAACGTGCATTAAGGATTGATTCCTCGACGCCGTATCCTTCTCCCCTCGTCCCGAATTTCAACCCGTCGTACCTCTGCATTGCGGAAGCAAATTCAGAATACATTATCAGGTAGTAGGCGGACAGGGCAACGTCAAGCGATTTGAGCTGGACCCTCTCGACAGTCGCGCCTGCATCAACCAGGAATGACAGTGCGCGCTCAAATGCTCCGACCACCTGAGGGGTGCAGTGCGGGAGGGCGTTTTCAGGGACTGCGATATTCAGCCCGGAGGGGTCGAAGGAGTCGAGTTGCTTCACACATTCCGTCTTTCTGGCAGATGCGGTGCTCTGGTCACGCCGGTCGAATCCGCTTATGCAGTCCATCACGGTGGCGAGCAACTCCTCGCCTCCCCATGCAGCAACAGGGGCGGGGCCCTCAAGGCTCATGGAAAGATCGGCAAGCCCGTACCTTGAGACACGCCCGTAGGTCGGTTTGAGTCCTATGACACCGCAGTATGCCGCAGGGCATCTGATTGATCCGCCAGTGTCGGAGCCGATGGAGAAGTCCACCAGCCCTTCGCTGACCGAGGCTGCCGAGCCAGACGAGCTTCCGCCTGAAACAGTTCCCGGGATGAGCGGATTGCGGGTGGCTCCGAATGCCGAGTTTTCGCCTGAAGAGCCGCATGCAAATTCATCCATGTTGTTCTTTCCGAGAACGGCAGTACCGCTTTCCTTCAGCCGCTCTACAACAGTTGCGTCATATGGCGCCATGTAGTTCTCAAGAATCCTGGAGCCGCAAGTCATCCTCATGCCCTTGACGGCAATGTTGTCCTTGATTCCTGCCAGCGTCCCGCTGAGCTGCCCGGAGGCGGTGCTCCGGGGAATTGATGCAAGAGTTATGAACGAATTGCCTGAGCTCTTCCTTGACAGCATCAGCCTTTCTTCGAAACGGCGCCGAATGTCCTCGTCGTCCCCGGCCATTCATTCGCTCCTTGGAACAATAAGCGCCCCCTTCTCCTTCCGGGGAAAGGCGGAGGCAATCCCTTCTGCTGCTCCCAAATCGCTTGCACAGCTCCCGTCTTTCCTTCCGCAGGGAGCGCCCTCTTTCCCAGGCGCTTGCTTCCCGCCAAACTCTGTTACGGAGGCAAAGAAGGCAAGTATTGAGTTGATTTCATCGAAAGCCCTCCTTTCGTCTTCCGGTGACAGGGGTATCATTGAAAGCTTTCCAAGATGCCTGATGTCCTCGATTTCAAGCTTCTTCATCTGTGTTCAGCCCTTGACGGTTGAGAATATGGAGCACGTTTCAGTCCTGCCCACGCCATCTATTGAGCGCAGCTGGTCTACCACGATGCTCCCGATCTCCTCTGTGCTGGACGCATGCACCCTTGCGATCATGTCCCACGCCCCGGAGATGACATGCAGCTCGCTTACCCCCTTCACGGCGGAGACCCTCCTGGCAACCTCCCTCTGAGAGGCAAGTCCGGGCATGAATGCTATTAGCACGAAAGCAGCATACCCTGAGCCGACCTTGCCGGCGTCCAGCTCAACCGTGTATCGTTTGACTACATGCTCCTTCTCAAGCTTCTCCATCCTCTGCTTCACCGTTGCTCTGCCTATCCCGAGCTTCTTCGCAATCGCCGAAACAGGCATTCTGGCATTCTCTCTGAGCACATTGATCAGTGCCAGGTCCTTCCTGTCTAGCATTTTATCAACAGGCAATATCGGGAATGCTGTAATAAACCTAATTGACACATTGCTGCCGCAAATCACGGCAAAAAGTTAACTACTGCCTGAGTATAGTCAGCAAACTGCCCGATGGCTCCGTAGTCCAATGGGCAAGATATCTGGCTGTTAACCAGGTGATGACCGTTCGAATCGGTCCGGAGCCGTGGGTACGGCTGAATCGCAGAACAAAAACAGGATGCAAATCCAAGGCAAAGACACGAAAGAGAACAGCGTGAAACTGCAGCAACGTTTAATTCGTCTGGGCGCCCAGACCCTCGGCTGTGGCTTCTTCCTCCGCACTGTTTTTCGGCGGTCTTCTTTTGATAATCCGGTGCAGGTTTATTTTTCTTGCCGATTGATTGAGTTGTATAAATATACGGACGTCGTTTAGCCAGCTGATGGGCAAACTGGCTTTGCCCATTCATGGGCGTGCTATGCGTGGAGGTTCCTTCCAGGGATACAACAGAAGTGTTCAAGAGGCTCGGACTGACAAAGTATGAGTCGTCGGTGCTTCTGGCGCTTGTGGCGAATCAGGGCAGCACGCTTGACTACAAGGATCTTCTCTCGGCGACGGACGTGCCGTACGGGAGGGTCCATTCCATACTCGTTGATCTGGAGGAGAAGGGAATGGTCAGGAGCATGGGCGGAAGGCCTAAGCGGTACATCTCCAAGCCAATAGGGGAAATCATTGAGGATTACATTTTGACCCCCGTCATGGAAAACCTTCTTGAAAATCAAGTGGATGTTGACAAGCAGTTCAGGGATGTCTGGATAAAGCAGGTGTCATCGCTTGTTCCTGTGATTTACCTTGACGAAAGCGGTGGTGAGCCGAGGATTGAGTTCATAAGGGGGATAGATGAACTCAGGAAGAAGGAGTATGATGAGGCACAGAGGGCAAGGAAGTCACTCCGGCTCTGCATTCCAACTTCCGGTTTTCTTGACAGAAAGAGGTCAGCCTCGATCCTGATAGCCGACGATGTTGACACCGAAATAGTCACATCCGTTCAACCGAGATTCTTCCTCCAGCACATGGTGCCCGAGGAGAGGACAAGGTGGCACCGGACCATTGCAGGAAGGGGAGGCCTCGGACACACGAGATACTACGTGCTGCCCAGGCTCAGTGAAAGGATGGTGATAGTCGATGAGCGTTTCGCCTCCATAGGCACTTCTGTCATTCCGGTCACCGCACACATACATTCAAGGAAAATATGCGGTACGCTTGTCGAGCGGTTTGAAATGCTCAAGAAAGAAGCCAGACTGGTCGATATCAGGGAAGGAAGCTACTCCTGATAAAGCGAATAGGAGGCGTGCCGTTCTGCCCTTTCCCCTTGCGGCCACGTTGTGAGTTATCACACTTTTCCTGCGGAAGGCATGAGCATGATACAGACATCAGAATCTTCGATTGATTGCGTCTGATTACGACTTCAGGAGCGAGTTTTCTGCACCTCGGAGAAGTGGATGAAGTCAATAGCGCATTGCCCTGAGTTACACCCCTGAGGCTTATAAACAGAGGACCTCACATGTTGAGGTTGTAATATTTCTAGATAAAAAATAATCTCATCTCACAGGTGAGCGAAAATGGTTTTCGTAGACGACTTGGGCATGGAGCTTATACTGAACGGCATCATAGCCCTTACCCTGTTTTATCTGGGGGTAAGGACGTATTTCAGATACAGAGCGACTGGAAACGACAAGGCACTGAATGAACTGAAATCGAGCGCACCCCTGATTGGTGTATTCGGCTTCATTGTGCTCCTGATGGGCACTTACGGCGAGACTGTCTGGCCTCTCATGCCAGGAACCGCCGGCGCCAAGTACAACATTCTATTTTACGATCCGACCATGCTGTTCGGAATCGCGCTGATTTCATTCGCGCTGTCACTCGCTTTCAATCTGAGGACACAGTATGTCGGACTGTATTCAATGGTTGCCGGTGCGGTGACAATATATTACGGCATCACCGGCTACAACCTAGGCATGACAAACTCCCCGATTGCACTGCTGCTTCTGTATGGTGCATTCGGCGGGGCAGGCATATTCACATTCCCGGCGACACTCATCATCGACAAGATGTTTTCGACAAAGGCGCTCCCATCCGGCTCTGCC
>JAKAVR010000088.1 GCA_021817225.1 Thermoplasmata archaeon | reverse complement strand
TTCTGCACATGCAGTTCCGATTTCCTTCATGCCGAAGCAAACACGAACATATGCCCAGTCTGCACCGGCCAGCCAGGATCCAAGCCCATGCCGCCAAACATGGCATGCGTGGAGGCGGGACTGCAGGTGGCCGCAACCCTGTCAATGGATATTTCGGCCGGGCCTGTGTCCACTCTCAGAAAGCACTACTTCTATCCCGACCTGCCGAGCAACTACCAGCGGACTGCAGAACCGCTGGCGACTGGCGGAAAACTCCAGGGGTTTGAGCTGCGTGAAATACACTGGGAGGAGGATCCGGGGCAGTATGACATGGTAAAAGGGGTGGTGGACCTGAACAGATCCGGCGTGCCGCTCCTGGAGCTTGTGACTGAACCGGTTCTGAAGAACCCGTCGGATGCAAAGGCAGTGCTCAATGATACACTTCTCCTTCTGCAGTATCTTGAAATTGTCAGGGAGGAGGCTCCCTTCAAGGTTGACACCAACATTTCGCTCGAGGGAGGCGAGCGCGTGGAGGTGAAGAACATCAATTCCATCTCCGGTGTCGTAAGGGCGCTCGAGTTTGAATTCGAACGCCAGTCGGATCTCCTTGAAAGGGGACTGCCGGTAGAACAGGAAACAAGGCACTTTGACGAGATTATGATGAAGACATACCCGATGAGATTCAAGGAAACAGCGGAGGACTACAGGTACATGCGCGACCCCGACATAATTCCGCTGAATGTCGGCGAGATTGCCGTCCGGGATTTGGGCAATCCATTTACAATACTCGAGGCAATGTGCGCCTCTGGAGCAAGAGAGGAGGATGCGAGAGCAATCGTGTCAAACAGGGATCTTGTATTTGCCTACAACAGGGTCGCCGCCGGTTCAAACCCGCTTTTTGCATCGCACTTTGTTGCCAGGGACCTGAGGGGAGAATTGAATTTCAGGAAGATGCCCCCTTCGTTCATTGCGGGCGAAGGAAGAATGACTCAGATTGCTGCAATTGCAGCCGCCTGGTCTTCTGGGAGGCTGAGCAATCAAAGCTCAACCTCGCTGCTAAGGAGCGTCTTTGAGGGCAGGGACGTGTCCGCTGAGCTTCGGACCACCGAGGGTGTCTTCGCGGATGAAGCATCACTTGACAGAGTCGCTGCGGAGATCATCTCATCAAATCCGGATGTCGCCGAGAGGTACAGGAAAGGAAGCACCGATGTAATCAATTACCTTGTTGGCCTCTGCATGAAGAAGCTCGAGGGCAGGGCGAGGGCCAGGGATGTCATCGCTGCACTGCGCAGGAGACTCGGCTGATTTCACACAAGCGACTTAAGCATCCCCGTGCCCAGGTACATGAGCTGCCCGTTTCCAGCGTCCACTGCCGCGACAGCGCCAGCTGCCGTTCTGAAAACGAATGCGAACTCTGCATGCTGCAGAGGCGGGGGCAGCAGCGGTGAGATCTGCTGCAAATAGCTTGCATTGAGCACGAAACTCAGTGAAGAAAGCGGGCTTCCGCCCGATGCGCCGGAGAAGTACCGGGAATAGCTGCTGTTCATTACAGCCGAGTAAGCAGACTGCAATTGAAGTATGCTGCTTCCGAAGGGTGTGGCGTATGTCCCATACCATGCAATGCCTTCACCGGAGGCGCTCAGGTAGCCACCGATGTCGCTTACGTTCAGCGAGTATGCTGCACCAGCCGTCGACGAGAAGATGACAGACCATTCGGAGAGGGTGTAGTTATACGTCGCCTGTGAAACAAAGGAGTTACTGTTCGCTGCCAGGAAACCTGCAAGTGTTGTGTGGTTCAGTCCGTAATCGTATGCGGTCTGAAGGCTGAACGGGAGCAGCAGGGAGTAGTTGATGGGAGGGAGGGGCCCCGATTTCCAGGCTGAAAAAGCAGCTGAGTCTTTCTGGGGCGGGACAGGCTGGGCAGCTCCTTTCAGCTCAGACGCCCCCGCCTTCATCCCGACCGTGTTGAATGCCATGTGAATGCCCACATGCGTGCCGTTTGACTCTGCCTGTTCGTCAATGCCGTATGAGAACGGAAGGGAGCTGTTGGACGCAAGCTGCACCGAATAGGTAGTATTTGGCTGAATCTGAAAGACTACCCAAAGCATGGAAGTGCCGACAGACGGGATGTATGGGCCCGTCTTCCACGAGTAGCCGTTCGAGGTCCCGCTCAAGTTCATCGAAAGCTGGGCCGGGGTACCGGACACATAAGTGCGCGCCTGTGCTTCAGGCATACGGAAGCTGCCGTTCCGGACCATCTGCTGGAAAAGCAGATCGACAGTGGTCCCCGGCGACATTGAAGTGAAAGAATCGAGAGAAGACGCGCCCGCACTGAGGTTGAGAGTCGTGCCCAGGTAGCCCAGGCTTATCCCTCCCGTGAGGGAGTCTGCCTGAGCCAGGGTGCTGTTAGTGGAAAGCGAGTTGTAGAGGGAAGACGAGGCGCTGATATTAAGGCCCGCAGTGAGGTTGAGTCCGAAGCCCTGGACAAGCACATTCGCGTAGCCGGTGCCCCTGATTTGAAGCGTGCTGTTGACGGCATAGGCCTCATTCACGGCGGAGAGTCCGTCGCTCACACCGAATGAACCGTTGCTTATGCTTTCATTCAGGTAGGATGTGAAACTCAGGTACAGTGAAATCACATTCAGCCTGATGGCGGAGAATGATCCGCCGACGGGGATGGAGAGGATGCCGTAGGGGTTGGAGAGCAGCATCGAAGCGTTTCTTGCAAGATACCGGTGCTCCTCCCCGTACCTCAGTGCACCTGCTGAGAAATTGGCAGGCAGGACAGTGAGTGTGCTTGAAACACTGCCTGCGGCTCCCCTGTCTGTATATGACGCAGTTATTGTGTAGTTGCCAGGCGACCAGAAAGTCTGCCTGGCTGTGAGCCCTGTCACGTTTCCAATTGTGGTTGAGGCAGAGGGATTGTCAACCGGTGCAAAGGATATGGAATTCAGGTGGAACATGCTGTCCTTGACAATCAGGCCTGGCGGTATCACCTCCATTGTGACAGGATTTCCGCTGAGTGAAACGGAGGGCGTCAGTCTTATCGATGGCGTACCGAGTATCTGAGTGGCTGCAATCAGGCCGCCAAACACTGCAGCCACCGCCAATGCGGCAATGACTGCCGCCTTCAGCCTTCTTCCAGACCTTCCTCTTGCCCGACTCACGAACACTCCTCGGCCAATTGTTTCTACTTCGCCACGTTTTTAAACTCTTTGCATGGACCGGCGTAGCCTCATGGTGCGCATTAGCGACGCCACTGTAAGCTGATAACGCAGATGCCGTCAGGTCCAGAGCAATTCTTCCGTGCCAGTGTAGTTTGCGGCCAGGCCGAGCATTATGCCCACGAAGTTTGCAGCAAGATATTCGAAATGGACAAACACAAGAAGGCCAAGGACGGCAATGTTCGTCAGTGCGCCGAGCACTGTCATTGTGTTGTATCTTGCAAGCCTCCTGAAAAGGCTCTCTCCGCTTTTCCCGTTTACGGGCAACAGGCTGTGCATAACGAAACTTGCAATGATGGACGCCTCAACCGCCATTGCGGATGCTGCGAGAAGCGGTGTCCTCGGCTCAAGCATGAAAAGAATACCCTCGTTTACAATCAGTCCTGCAAGGCCCGCAATCGCAAGCTTCAGCGCTCTGTAGCCGGAGAGCTGCAGGACAAGGTGAAGGTAACGCATCACCTCGGTGAAGCCGAATTTGCTCCTGCCGTTGACCCTCTGGCAGAAGGTGTAGGGCACCTCTTTTACTGTCTTCACCCTTCCCCTGACGAGTATTTCAAGCAGTATCTTGTAGCTGTTTGACTTGATATCCGCCGGGTCTATCACATCCTTCCTGAAAATGAAATAACCGGAGAGCGGGTCTGCAATCTTCCCTGTCTTTCCGAGCAGCAAATGGGAAATGCCGGTGGCTGTTCTTGAAACAACCCTCCTTGCGAAGCTGAAGCTGCTGCTTCCTCCTTTGACATATCTCGATGCTATGACGACATCCGTTCCCTTCTCCGCTTCTTTCATCATGGTCGGGAGAAATTCGGGCGGATGCTGAAGATCGCAATCCATTACGGCAACGTATTCGCCTTCGGCAACTGACAGCCCCTCCCTGATGGCGCTTGTTATTCCCATCTTGGATGGCCGTTTCACAACCTTGAGATTGCCGTATTTCTCAGCAAGAGACTGTGCTATCTCTCTGGTGCCGTCGGGGCTGTTGTCATCCACAACGATGATTTCGACGTCCATTTTCAGCGCTTCGATCCTTTCCACTACCAGGGGCAGGTTGTCCGCCTCGTTGTAGGTCGGGATCTCTATCGATAGCAGAGCCATCTATCGACCCCTTTTAGCATGGAGCTATTAAAGGTTGCGCCGCAAATCACGGCGAAGGACAGGTGTCGGACATGGGGGGGGGCAGCCGTCATCAGC
>JAKAVR010000027.1 GCA_021817225.1 Thermoplasmata archaeon | reverse complement strand
GGCACCGGGCTACAGGTATTACCCGAATATC
Organism: Thermoplasmata archaeon; assembly: GCA_021817225.1. Classification (GTDB taxonomy): domain Archaea; phylum Thermoplasmatota; class Thermoplasmata; order Sysuiplasmatales; family Sysuiplasmataceae; genus JAJZXY01. The sequence goes on along the minus strand of JAKAVR010000027.1, from coordinate 24,764 downwards.
AATTTCAACTACGACAAGCTTGACGTCGACAAGTTCGATGTGGGCTGCTGCCCCGTGAAGATACTCGAAAAGAAGGATGGCAAGATTGCCGTCACCGATGTCGAGAAATGCACTCTCTGCAAGGCATGCGTCGACGAAGGGTCGAAGGGAGCCGTGACTGTCACCGGGGATGACACAAAGTTTGTATTCCAGTTTGAAACCGATTCGTCTCTTTCAGCTTCGACAGCCCTTTCAAAGGCAGCCGAACTTCTTGAGAAGGGCTCTGCGGAGCTTGTCAGGGCGGTCTCAGCGCTTTGAGCCAGAGGCTACAGCAAGCACGATATCCATCATGTCGGACGTATTGATTGCAAGGGTTGCAACATCTCTGGCACTCCTGCTCCTTGTGTTGACCGCTATGCCCATTCCAGCTTGCATGAATACCGCTGCATCGGAATCGCTGTCGCCCACGTGAACAACATCGGCTGGTACCACACCCTCGACCCTGCAAATGTCACCCAGCCAGCCGATCTTGTCAGCATGCACATTCGGCGCCCTGCATATCCTTCCCTTCCTGACGGCCTGCCTTGAGCATCTGAATCCGTCCATTCCGAAAGCCTCCTGATACCAACTGCAAATGTAGCCAGGATTGTGCGTGAGCAGGTAAGTCCTCATGCCTTCATCTTTCAGCAATTGAATCCCCTCTGCTATGTTTTCGATAAGCGGTACTGTCTCCAGTATTTTCACGATTTCATCAGTGGTGGAGCCTGCCGCTATGTTGAGCAGATTGGAAAGGTGCTCATCCTCCCCTATCCTGCCGGCCCTGTATCCGGCAGTTGTCGCAGCATAGTCGTCCAGCCTTCCTAGGGCGCTTGATATGTAGAACCATCCATGTCCAAGCGTAAGCGTCCCGTCAATGTCGAATGAAATAACTCTGTAGGCTGTCATCCGGTTATCACTCAAATTCAGTCAGCTTGACAAGCCTTGCGCCATCGCTTTCAAAAAGGCTGTCCATCGCCCTTTCAATCAGCTCAATGCGCTGGACAGTGTAAAGGGGCAGTTTAAACTGCTTGACTATCTCCTTTGTGACTTCGAGGTATTTCTTCACGCTTGCCTCGTGGACGGTAAGCGTGAGCTCATGGCCGCAGTAGCATGTGCCCTTCAGCGGTATCCTCCTGTACTTTGAACCGCACTTTGTGCATCTGAGCACCTGGCCGGAGAAGCTTTTCAGATTCCCAATCATGTCGGGCAGGAAATGCCTTGTAATCACCCTGAGCGCCACATCCCCGGCGTCCACCGCCCTGATCTTTTCGGCAAGCCTGAGCTGCGCCCAGAGCTTCTCCTGCATTGTGCCGAGGCGGGTGTAGGCCGATTCCTTCGGCCCCTCGTCTATTGCCTTTGTGTCGTGCGTGAACCTGAGCTTTTCATACTGGCCAGCAGTCTGCACTCTCGGCCCTACAGTATCCATCAGCATCTCCACTTCTTTCGGCTTGGCATATCTGCATGTTGCTTCGTAGAACTCGAGCGGGTACTCTGCGAGCAGGTCTATGTTGTGAGCCTCCTTGTCGATCTCGTTGGGGTCAATGAGCAGCGACAGGACGAGGGGGGCATCCATCAGGCCGCCCCTGCTGGCAGGCAGAAAAGAGCGGGAGAAGTTGATGAGTGCATCGAGCAGCAGGATCATGGAGTCCTCGTCCCCGTCCGCATTCCTTCTCTTTGCCGCATGGAAGAATGGGTGCCCGTAGCCCACATTCGCGTCGGTGAACCCTATTATCCTGCACAGTATGCCGCCAGAGGTGTGCGGGGCAAGGCCGACGGCAAGGTGGCCTATAAGGTCCAGCCTGTCCCCGAGCCTGTAATATGGTTCCATTCCGTAGATTTTTACAAGTTCATCGTCGACGAAGGATGCAACACGGATCATGTAGTCGGCGAATTTTAATGACGGCACAACGTCCTGGACCCTGAGCTCGCAGAGCTGGTTCCCGTCTGTCAGCTCCATGCCGTTCACATCCTTCGTGTATCCCAGCTCCCTCGCCCTTTCGATGCTCAGGCGTATCTCTGCCGGTCTGAAGTGTGTCAGCGGCACGTCCGTCATGTCGAACCTCACAGTGCCGTCCCTGAAGGTCGAGATTGAATGCTTGGCGCGAAGGATGCCCTTTTCCACCGCCTCTGGAGTCTTGGCGGATGAAATCAGTCCCTGGACTCCCTTCATGTCGTAGTACCTGTTCTCGCCGAGCCGCTGCATTGCCTCGCTCAGCTGCTTCTGCAAATCGACCCTGAACTGCCTGCTCTCCTTCCTCGAATATGTGTGCGCGCCGCATTCACACAGTGACCTGAATGTAGACGAACCGCATTCAGGGCAGATGCGTGCATTCATCTCAAGCGTCAGATCCTTCTTCCTTGCGGCCTCCGAGAAGAGTCTCTGCATTCCCCCTTCCTGGCCGAGGGGGAAAAGGGCATGTGGTGCGGGTTTCATCTTTCTCTCCGCTGCCTTCTCGGGCCTGGCCATCCTCGCGCCTATCCTTGTAACGGCGCGCGGCAGTATGCTGACGCCCGCAAGGGCGCTGACAGTCTCAAGGACGGTGGAGAACATGCCGGGCTGCCTGACCCTGTCTATTCTATTGCCGGTCACGGACATTCCGAGGCACAGGAGAAGCTGTCCCGACTGTTCGTGCACCTCAATTCGTCCATCCCTAACAATGTGAAGCACGCCAAGCCTTTCAAGGGTCGGCTTGGAGCCGGGCAGCGGGATGATGAGCACCCCGTTCTCAACGCTCCCGGACGTGGAGATGCAGTCAATCAGCTCGTATAATTCGCTCAATGATATGTCGTTCCAGAAAAGGTTGTATCTTGGATGGAGGGGTATCCCGTGTTCCAGTGAAAGGTGCAGCGCTTCCGCCAGCGTCTGCTTCTCCCAGTTTGCAGGCAGTCTCTTGAGCTTCTTTCGAAGGAGTGCCCTGTGCCACTCTGTTGGGTAGCCGGCTGGCACAAGCGGGTGATTGTTTTCAAGGAACTCGCCATAGGGTATCAGTATCTCCCCCGCATCGATTATCTCGCTTATCTCCGGCAGCCTTGCTGTGGCCTCCTCCACGGTGTTTATCTGTATGACATCACCGTTCCTGAGGAGCACGATCGGGCCCTCTATCTCATCGCATGGCGTTACTGCGCCGGCCTTCCCCGGCCTCTCCAGCTTTATCTGCGTGCCTATTGCAATGAAACTGTCCATCACATACATCGTGGCAGGGTTCAGTGCCACTGCAGCCAGGCCGGTTGTCCGTCCCCTTCCATATCTCAGGCGGAAGCCGCCGACCCTTGAAGGATGGCAGAAGATTGGCCTCCCGGCGACCATATCCTTGACATACTTTTCACTTGGGGTAATACGCTCATCTTCGTCATCGGTCGAAACTGCCTTGGACGCGAGTTTTTCGAGGAAGCGCCAGCCGTCAAGTTTCAGCGTGCTGACGTGCTTCATCAGCTTGGACGCCTTCTGGCACATGCCATCAGCGATTACGATGCATGCCCCACCCCTCAGCCTGTTGGTCACTATCCTGGGAAGGTCCCTGTAGCCGGATACCTCTTCGTCCTCCGTTCCCTCGCCGTCTATGCATATGGGGCAGTTGGTTACAATCAGCTCTATCTCTTCAGGCGCCGGCTCATACTGCAGATGCTGCTTCTGCCTGTAGAGCGGTATCTCCTCCTTGAAACGCTCGATCTCCTGTTCCGTGGCCCTGTATGCGCCTATACCCAGCTTCCTTCGGACAACATCGGCAATCAGGACACTCAGCGCCTGTCCCGTCCCTCCGGCAGACCTGATGGGGCCGGAAAAGAAAAGAGAGACATATTCACTGCCGTCATTGTTCTTTGAGAGTTTTACACCGGCTATTCCTTCGAGCGGTGCAACGAGTATGCCCTCGGTCAGTATGGCCAATCCCACCCTGATTGCCCTTTCAAGCACCTCGAGCTTGTTTTCTGCGTTCTCCGAGGCTATTTCGCCTGCAATGATGAGCGACATCTCCTCCCTGTTGTATTTCTCGGACAGCTCCCTTATCCTGCCCGCAACTCCCTTCACTTTGTATTCAGAGAGAAGTTCCTCCACCCTGGAAGCCATGTCCTCTGCAAAAGGTATTTCCACTTCAAGCTCCGGATCGATTCCCCTGCTCCTTGCCCGTCCGGCTATCGTGAAACAGTTGCCCGCTTCCGAAGAAAGCTTCGAAAAGTAATCACCCATCTGGGGTGAAGCAGCCACTCTTGTCGTTCCCACCTTTATCAGGCTCTCTTTACCAGTAGGAGGACAGGTAGATTAATGTTTTTTCTGCATGGTAGAGAAATGACTCTGGCAGATCAGTCTTTTATTAATTCGCCGCAGGAGACGCAGACGACCGACCTCGCACTCACCTCGGTGCCGCAGGCGGGGCACTTCACCAGATGCTGCTCAAGTGTCAGCTCGCTTTCCTGCTCATCCGGTTCGTCAAGCTCAATCTCCTGCCCGTGCTCCATGACCTTCTTCGGTCCTTCCCTGACAATTGGGGCAATCCGCGGCTTTACTTTTTCAGGCTCAATTGTCCTGACGGAACTCTTCTTTGACCTGAGGTCCATTGCGTATCTTCCGGTCTCAGCGCTTTCTGCCGCCACCCTGTACATCTCATCAGTCCTGGCCTGCTGGGGGGCAGCTATCCTTCCCGTGCCGTTGTCCTGCTGCCTGCCCTTTGACTTTCCAAACCTGTTCTGGCTGTGCGTTATGACTTCGTTGTCAACGTTGGGTGGAGGCTGATGCATGGCACTCGGCTGTTTCCCCTGCAGTCCGGCGCTTGCCCCCGGCAACAGAACCTGGGCCGATTCCAGCTCATGGCCGTCATTCTCCACAGGTATGTGCGAAGGCCCGGTAAGTCCCACTCTTTCGCTCTCGGCCGGGGCGTGCCCGTTTGGCTCGGCGCTTCCGTTGCCATTTGATTTCTGGCTGGTAGCCTGAAGGCCGATATTGTGCATAATTTCGAGGGCATGGTCGTATTCAATGGCAAGCAAGTCTATCTCCCTCTTAAGCTCGCTCGCCAGCTGGCTTATCTCTTCCCGGTCTTTCAGGTCATCACCCTGGGTGTGGTACCGTCCAATGGAGCGGTTAGAACACTACAAAATGCTTATCCAGAGGTTTCTCTTTTTGATAGCCAAGATTCGCTTCCTGTTTTCTTTCCAACCAGCAGTGCGTCAAGCGCATTCAGCAGTTCCTCCAGCCCCTCCCCTGTAACAGAGGAGACGGCCAGACCTTGTTCCGGCCGCTTCACATCCGCCTTGCTGTAGACAAGCAGGGGATGCTTCGGTGAAAACTCGTCCATTATCCGGTGGAAGAGTTCGGTCTGCTGCTCTATGCTGTAACCGCACGTTTCCGAAGCATCCACAAGATAGAGCAGGACGTCAGCCAGGTGCCTGACGGCAGCGATCGCCTTTCTCTCATACAAGTTACGAGTTTCGAACGCCCTTTCCGTGAGTCCTGGACAGTCGACAAACTGCACCTTCTTCCATCCCACCATCCTGTGTCCAACAATAAGGGTAGTGGTGGTGAATGGATACGATTCGACCCTCGTCCTGGCGTTTGAAAGCCTGGATATGAGCATGCTCTTCCCCACGTTGGGATAGCCGGCAATTACAACGCTGTTCCCGGCCTGCAGATCAGGCACCTCCCTGAGCTTCACCGAGGCAGTCCGCAGGAATTCTATATCCTCGTCCGCCGCATGTATTATGGATGAGACCCTACCGTAGGCCGAATCCCTCAGCTGATGTATTCTCGACACCGAACCGCTTTTTGCGATATCCCTTGCGATCCTGTTAGTAATTGTCACAATCATGTTCTTTGTGCCGTGGACCTTCCCGATGCTAAGCTTGAGTTTGTCCGCACCCACGAGCAGATCGGCTATCTCCCATTCGAACTTGTTCTTCTCGAACGAAGGGAAGCCAGTGATGTAGGATGAGAATTCCCTGTCTGCCGCGCCCGAAATGGCATGCAGCTTCCTTATGCTCCTGGCCTTTATCTTCGCGACCGGATCCTTGCCGCCTGCCTGCGTCCTCGAGGCCGCCTTGAACAGCATGTCTATTATATCGTCCGCGCTCTGCACATGAGGGAGTTTCATTTGTCTTCCTGCTGTCCCTTGAGCTGTTGTGGTTGATAAAAGTGCCGAAGAAAGTATTTTTGCCATTTGGTGCATCTGGCGGCAATGAACTTGTATCGAGACAACGACAGGTTTTCCCTTGAGCCCAGCTTCGATTTGATGTATGATGGAAAAAGGCTGATGAGCGAGGCAGAACTGCTGGCAGTCAAGAGATACCTTGCGGGGGAAGATGTGGCACAATCCCAACTCTCAGCAATCGACTCGAGGTTCAGGGCTGTCACAGGGATGCCTGCACTGGCGGAGGGCGCGCATGCAGTCACTTCCGAGTGCAGGAATGCAATTTCCATTTTCGAAATCAAGGCGCACCTTTCAAGGGAACAGCTGGTGCACAGATGGAAGAGTCCGAGCGTTGCAGCGGACTCCATTGTTTTTGAGAATGGCAGGGTTCTTGTGGTAAGAAGGAAGAAAGATCCGTACAAGGATTATTTTGCGCTGCCGGGCGGCATACTTGACGAGGATGAAACGCTCGAGGAATGTGCCGTGAGGGAGCTCCATGAGGAGACGGGGATCAGGGGGGAGGTTGTCGGCCTGCTTGACGTTTTCTCCGATCCGAAGAGGGATCCGAGGGTCAGGATGGTTTCAGCAGTATTCGTAGTGCGTTCAACCGGGGGGAATCTCGAGGCGGGAGACGATGCCTCGGATGCGGCCTTCATCGGCATCGACAGCCTTCCCCATCTCGCATACGACCACGACAGGGCGATACGCGAGTTCAGGAATTCCATTTACTTCAAAGGGCGGGAGTGAGTTCCTCTTCAGACCTGTAATACGGCAGGAAAACCAGCTTCTCATGCGCAGGTTCAACCGAGAAGCCGCCCGCAACATCGTCGTCTCTTCCCTGGGAAGTCTCCGCGGCCAGGAAATAGAACGGTACTTCGGGCCTTGCGCTCGCGCTGCTCTTCACGCAATTGAGGTGCAGCGCATCGTTGAATGAGAATGTGGTGGAGTAGGATGGATTGACAGCCGTCATGTAGGCTCCTGTTTCGAGAGCTGCCTTCGGTCCCAGGTCTGCGGCCGGTATGTATACGAATATCTTTCCTTCACTGCCATCCTTGATGAAATTTTTCACGTTCTTGTGCTTGTCATCGTCCAGCGAAGGGACCTTGAAATTGCAGAAGAAGCGCCAGAAGGGAATGTATACCCTCTCTCCGTCCCTGACATTGCCGAATTTTGCGATCTCGACATCCACATTCGACTTCTCACCAGGCTCATGCAGTGATTTGCAGTTTGGGCAGTATGCCAAAACTTCATCCTTCTCCATCTTCGTGTTTCGTCCGCATCTTGGGCACTTTTCGGCCATTGGGTTCAGGCGCTCACTCTCCTGACCTTCGGCTTTGGGGCGAGCCTTGAGCTTCTGAGAGCCAATCTTAGCAGGTTTGCAATAATGAACAGAGCCGCGCCAGCTGTGCAGAGGCCAAACTCGGGCCCGTGGATGCCTTCCATGAAAGAGAGTGCGATCCCGGCTGAGAGCATGGAGCCGCTGACTGCGGCGAGTGCCACTTCGGTGACAAGCTTCTCATCCCCAACAGGTATGTCCACAACGTTCATCGACTGCCCGGTCACTCCGTCGATTGTCAGGGAATGCTCACCGTTCCGCGTCCTGAACCTCACTATCCATGCAGGGTAGAGCGCAAGTATTGGTTCTTCGAAGCTGACAGACAATGTCCTGCCAGCCTCCGGCACATCACCTAAGGACGATACTTCGGATGCCATTATCTCCTCCGCCTCTTTCTTCAGCGCAGCCGGGGATATCTTGACGTGTACCATTGGGAACTCGCTCTCGGGCGAAATGCGGGCGTCAGAGGCGCTTATTTCTCTGGGAGTTCCGATGGAGGCGCTGTTTTCATAGGCCGGCAGCCTAACCTCCTTCCTCATGTTGAGCGGAAGCAGTTCACCTTCAGGTGACCTGAACCAGCCCGCTGCACGGCATGTGAGCTTCCACACCGGCAGATAGATCGGGAACGTTTCTATGATTTCAAGCTTGTTTCTCCTGGATTTGCCTAGCTTTGGCCCAACTATCTCCAGCGCCCTCTGCCTCGCATCATTCATCATCAGCTCGCTTGAGTAAGTAAGCAGCCAGGCACCGGAGCTGTCACGAGGCAATCTGTGGGCTGTCCCGCACGAGGGACAGGCGGCTATAGGGGAGAATTCCTCAAATACCACGGGTGAGCCGCACTCCATACATCCGCTCTTTGCTATCAACTCAGTTCCTCCTTCTTTCTTCTTGCAATGTGGACAGTGAACGCTACAGTGACCATGACCGCCGCAAGTGCCAGCATCCAGCTGACATAGGCAAGCGCTCCCTCAAGTCCCAGGACAACGAATGCGGCCGCAGCAAGGGGCATGCCGCTCTTCCTCTCAATCTCTACGCTGAGGTCGCCCGACACCCTGCCGGAGTAGCCGTCGACGGTGACAGTGTTAAGCTTGCCGTGGTAGACATACTGGGTGCACCAGAAAGGATAGTAGTACATCGTCCTGGTGGAAGGGTCAATGGAGAGCAGCTGCCTGTATGCCGAAGGGCTAAGGGTCGGCTTGATAAGCTCGGACTGATCGGATGCTGTGACAAGAAGAGGCTGAGCATCCACGCCATCCAGCACTATGTTCCTTACTCCCGGCTCGGCAACCGCAACGGCGCTTCCGACTACACCGCTCCTTTCCCCGTTTCTGGCCCTTCCATAAACGAAGACAGGGTAGTATTTTCTTGTCATTTTGGCGAGTTCAATATTCTTGGAAAATTCCCGCCCGCCCTTGACTCCCGAAGCCCACTCCATTATTCTTGCAGTGGCCTCCTGCTCATTCAGCCTGCAGGCCGCAACGAGCGGTATGTACGACCCGAACTCATCGCAGTAGAATGCGGTTCCACACCTTGCGCATATCACAGGCAACAAAGCAACTTTTTCAAGATATGGCGCGGAGCACGAGGGGCATCTGATACCACTCACTGGGCACCACCGCTTGTCAGTGAAATGGAACAGTAATCAATTGAATGCAGCATGATCCCATCCGTCTGACACATCGTCATACGATTATATTTAAATTTCCACGGCAGAAATCATGCTCTGTTTCAAACTGGGCATCACTCTTCATGGTCGCAGCGGCTGCCTGCGGTTAAGGGATTGACAGCAACTGTTATCCTCTTGATGCCATGATCCACCAAATCCGTCGGGGTGTTATTGGTTGAAGGCATGGCGTTTTTCCGAATTCGGTGGAATTGACAGGCTTCATCTAGAAACTGTGAGTATCCGTGACCCAGGGCCTGGTGAAGTCAAGATCGCAGTTGCATATGCGGCAATCAACCACGTGGACAGGCTTGTGGTAGGGGGCAGGCTCAAGTGGGTCCCCCTGCCGAGGATTCCGGGGGCTGAGTACGTCGGAACAGTGCTCCAGAAGGGCGAGGGCGTCGAAGGGTTCTCTGTAGGGGAAAGGGTCGCCGTCTTCCCCAAGATGTTCTGCGGCAGGTGCAGATTCTGCACCTCGGGCCAGGAAAGTGTTTGCCTGGAGGCATGGAATCCCGAACGTGCACCCGTTGATCTCTCGACGAACATGCTGCCCTCTTCGATGGACGGCGGATGGGCCGAAGAGGCAATAATACCTGCAAGGAACCTGGTTCCCCTGCCGGACGGCATTGGCTTCAGGGAGGCTGCGTGCCTTCCGCTCAGTGCGATGACCGCGCACCACATTGTTGCACGCGTTTCACCAGCTGCTGGCAGTACGGCACTCGTCATGGGGGCAACCGGCGGTGTAGGTGCCTTTGCAGTGCAGTTGCTCAAGCTGGCTGGTTGCAGCGTGATTGCTGTGGTAAACAACAAGTCCCAGGAAGGGGCAATTCGCGACATAGGTGCGGACCATGTGATTCCACGGACCACCTCAACTGTCAAGGAAGAGGCAATCCGCCTGTCAGGCGGTTATGGCGTCGACATTGTGGTTGATTCGCTCGGCCAATCAACATTCGCTTCATCCATCGGATCTCTTGCCCCCTGCGGGAAATACGTCACCGCCGGCACGCTTACCGGGCCGGTGAGCGAAGTCAGTCTCATGCTTGTCTATTCCAGGCAGCTTCAGATCATAGGGTCGACTACGGGCTCAAAGAAGGATCTTCAGTCTGTCATCGAACTTGCAGTTTCAGGGAAGCTCAGGCCGATTATAAGCAGTACCTTTGATTTCGAGCGGCTCCCCGATGCGGTGGAGAATTACATGATGCAGGGACGCTTGGGGAAGGTTCTTGTCCGCATTGGTGAACCCTGACTCACGTCCAGTCTTTCGTGGTGAAGATTGACTTGCATTTTATTACCTTGGCGAGTCCCTTCACGCCAGCGACTCTGAAAAGCGCAGACATAAGCCAGTCCCTGCTGAAACTCACAGACGCATACTGCATCATCCTGCGCGCAGTCGCCAAATCCTTTCCGACAGCCCTTCTCCAATCAGTTTCGTAATTCTCAAGCGGAGTGCCATTCTTCAAGTGGCTTGCCACTGCCTTGCCTGCAATCCTTCCGCATATCATTGATATCTGGATCCCGCCGCCGTTGGTGGCCATTACGTGACCTGCCGCATCCCCTGCGAGAAGGACATTTCCCTTTACGCTCCTGGCGACGGGCCCGGACATGGGAACCCACCCGCCTGCGATGATCTGTCTTGGCTTCGTCCTGTATCTGTCGGCGACTTCGTTTATGAATCCCTTGGCGTACTTGCCCACGCTTTCACCTGATATGTCCGGATCTGCGCCAAGGCCAACATTTGCCCCGCCGTTCTTTGGTATTATCCACCCGTATCCCCCAGGAGCAACACTGCCGAAGTACATGTAGACATCATCGTCGAAGTCACCATCCATCGTTGTCGACATGGCAGGGTATAGAACCCGCGGCCCTTCCAGTCCAATGGATCTTCTCACAAGAGAGAACGGTCCGTCTGCGCCAACCACCACACTCCCCTCGAAATCTCCCCTTGTGGTGGACAGAGCATGAGCACCATCAAAGTGGGTTAGTTTTGTGTCCGTCATCACAGTCGCCCCTGCTTTGGCCGCAAGGTCTGCCTGGTACTTATCAAATAATCTCCTTTCCGTGGAAAAACAGGAAAAAGGGATGTCGTACCCCTTCATACTTGGCGCCACCATTTTGATTATGTCGATTGGTCTTGAGACGTACCTGCCTGGAACATCGAACAGCTCTTCCTGGTTGGGCACAGACGGGAAGATCCTCTTCATTTCTTCAGTCCTTGCCATCAGTTCCCCGCACTGAACCGGCCAGCCGATTTCCTTCCTGCTTTCAAGAAGCAGAACGCTGAGGCCCTCTTCCGCAGCGAATCTGGCAGTGGTGCTGCCAGCAGGACCAGCGCCCACAACGACAACATCGAATTTCTCCAAGGTGTCACCTGCCGCGGGTAGAGAAGCCTTCGTGTGGCCACATAGCGATCATTTTTTCCTTGTAATTACCGAATCGGCCAGCACGAGGAGTTCCTCCTTGTAGCGGGATTCGCGCAGACCTGCTATGTTCTCCTTTGCCTTGTCAATGAAAACCTCCGCCTGCGTATGCGTCTCTGGTATGCACCCGCTGTGCCTTATCATTTCGATTGCTTTCTGGACAAGCTCGGCAGACTTGTCCTTCTTGCTTATCACTTCAGCAAGAAGCTTCCTGTCGACGCCGTTGTTCATTGCATAGATGAGAGGTAGAGTCATGTTTCCTTCCTTCAGGTCGTTTCCCACGCTCTTTCCAAGGGTGTTTTCATCCGAGACGATGTCAAGCACATCATCGACAATCTGGAATGCGATTCCAACATTTGTCCCGAACTGGCCCAGCATTTCGATTTCTTCGTCCGTTCCTCCGCCATGAAATGCACCAAGCTGTGCGCTGGCGGAGAAGACGGAGGCGGTCTTTCCACTTATGATGTCGATATAAATGTCACGGGGTATTGCCACATTGTTCTTCCATTGCTCCTGCAGCATTTCCCCCTCTGCCAGCCTTTCGTAAGCCTCTGCTGCTATTCGGATGGACTCTGGGCTCAGGAACTGTCCGTATTTGAATCCCTGGACGAACATGAAATCACCCGCCACGAGCGCATTGTGGACACCGTATTTTCTGTATGCGGTCACTTTCCCGCGTCTCATTTCGCCTTCGTCTGTGATATCATCATGAATGAGAGTGGCGCTGTGTATGAGCTCGACAGCAACAGATGCGTCTATGGCCGAGGTGACGTTCTTCTCCGTCCCGCCCACAGCCTTGTACGAAAGAACACAGATGGCAGGCCTTATCCTCTTGCCCCCCGCTCCAATAACATGCATGGCTATCTCGTTCAGAAGGGGGCTCTCAGACTTCACGCTCTCCCTGAGCGTTTCTTCCACTAGCCTGAGTTCAGCTCCAACGCCGAAATCCAGAGCCATGGCATCGTTCATATCGTTGATACTTTTGAACAACTACATTAATGTTGTTGAGTTCGAAAGCTTCATATTGGCCACCGGCTGAGCGGATGTGCTTCATTTTATCACATTTCATGGCCTGCAGAGCATTGCATCTCGCCTGAATCGGGGGTGAACCCGCGCACTGCAATTTTGTCTCCCTTGTCAGTGCTTTTGACGGGCTTTACAGTTCCTAGCAGGCGTGCCAGAAAGTGTCTCGTAACCCCATTTTTCCCCCTATTTTCATCTATGTGCAATACCAGGCACGTTCTGCCACCCAATTCTTCTCTTATATACTGCTTCAATTCTCCCCTGGAGCCCTCCCCATACCGCACTGAATTCCACTCTCTCCCCGCTATGATGATTTCGTTGTATCTCACTTCATTCACCAATAAGCAGAAAGCTTCGTGTCCCAATCGATTTTGACCAGTCGCTGAGGGCCGTTATACGTCGGGTCGCTCTTGATATTCATTGACCACCAGGCCATCCTGTCATGGGGAGAATTCGACCGAACGTCATTGAGAGATTCCAATCTTGACTTTACTTTCTTTACGATCAGATTTCTTATGTATTCACAGGAATAGTTTTGATTCATGATGGACGAAGCCGAGATGCGAAAAAAGGCAGCCAAGATCGCGGAAGACAAAGTCGGATTCCAGGTCCACTTTGTCATCTACCTGGCGGTCAACGCGTTCCTGATTGCCCTCTGGTACATAACTTCACCACCTACAGGGCTGGTGTTTCCGTGGTTTGTCTTTCCCCTCTTTGGATGGGGGATCGGCGTTGCAGCCCACTTCGTGGCAGCCTATCGCGGGGAAGGTTACGTGCAGCGTGTGGCCGAGAGGGAGTTCCAGCACCTGAAAAACAGAACATGAGTTGCAGGTCAGGATTAAGTGGTGCGATCGGCTGGAGTAGCGTAAGCGGCACGAATCCATATTGGCGACTGCCCGCTTCCCCCCGGAAACACTGAGGGCAACTGTGGTCGCTCTTGGAAGGTCATGCCATGCACGACGGCCGTCATATGAAGGGAATACGCTTATCTTGCGCGGCGGATACATGCAATCATGTCCATGTACGAGGTATCATTCAAGATTGACTACGACTACCCTTTCATTGCTCTGTCGAAGTCTTTCCCGGAGCTCAGGTTCAATATGTGGTGCTTATGGGGAAGGGAACTGCTTGAGATTCCGGTCCATGACGATGCAGTGGCGTCTCAGATTGAAAAGCAGGTCAAGAAGGCGGGCAGACTCGTCGACAAATCAACTGTATCAGGCAATCGGAGAATTTTTCTGCTCAAGTGCACATGCGACATCTACGACAGCGTGTGGAACATAGCGGGAGAAAATGAATTCTTTGATGCACCGCCAGCCGTCTATCAGGGTGGATGGGGCTTCTTCAGGCTAATTACATTTGAGGAGGATAACATACGCTCACTGTTCAAGGATCTCAACACAAGGGGAAGGACAGAATTGCTCGGCAAGAAGGAAATTTCCCTTGAAGTGCTTCCCAGCAGCATGTGGGTCAACAGCGTATTCTCCGATCTCACAGGGAAGCAGAGATCTGCACTTCTCAAGGCCCAGCAGTACGGTTACTACACTTCGCCTCGAAACATCACAACCGATTCAATAGCACGAAGCATGGGTGTGAGCAGATCAACTTTCGAGGAGCACCTGAGGAAGGCCGAGAACAAGGTGATATCATCCATTGCGCCGTATCTCGAACTTTACACAGGCGGTTCTGAGCCTGAATCGCATTGAATTACATCTATGTCCCGACGACACCTGACTGCGCAAATGGAATCTGCTATCCATTTCATTTGTCCGCCCTATTTTTCAGCTCCCGGTACTTCTGCAGGTACAAAGCGCTGCAGCTGGTGCAGCAGAAGTAACGCTGTTTTCCTCCGATCTTCTCAACAATGGGGGACACACCAATATCGCCCCTGCAGTAATAGCATGTGGAACTGAGCTTTGCTCCGCTTTCAATGGACGGGCGCGAAGTGTTTACGTCATAGGCTACAGTCGGTGTGAGGGCAACGCTTGTGACGCCCTTGACCTGGCACATCCTGTTGTAGAGCATCGCAGCCTCCTTTTCCGTTCCGGAAAATAAACCAATGAGCCTGGAATCCTGAGTAAGCAGAGCATGGTGCATTTCCACCATTGAGCGGAGTATTTCCTTCTGGTATCGAGGCTGGAACCTTACTTCGGCCACGTAGTCCTTCAGCCCGAAGGCTGCCGAATCAAGGATGACGCTGAATGACTTTATTGCACCACCATCTATGAGGCGCTGGACTTTCGAGGCTACAGTGGGGGTCGAAATGCCGAGCTTGCCTGATAGTGAGCGCATAGACTGCCTTGAGTCTGCTTGAAGTTCCTTTATCAGCGTGACATCTGCCTCATCCAACAACAGCTTCACTGCCTGCTTCAGGTTATTCTCTCCTGTTTGGACTATGCCTTTTTACAAATTTAAACTAATCCACTGATTCTTCTTAATAATGGATGAAAAATTGCAGGTAACTCATACAATTGTCAATGAAATAGATAATATAATGGTTCGTGGTAGTTTGAAAGCAGTGATACAATTGGCAAAGGATCCTGTATGCAATATGCACGTGGATGAGAGCAAGGCAAAAATCAAGTCAAGCTACGGCGGCAAGGAGTACTACTTCTGCGGTCCAGGCTGCAAGGTCAGCTTTGACAAGAACCCGGCCAAGTACGTGAAGATGTGAGCTGGAAGGCAACCAATTCAGATGGCTAAAGATCCTATCTGCGGAATGTATGTTGACGAATCCACTGCAACAATCAAGAGCGTCCTGGGCGACAGGACGTATTATTTCTGCTCTACAGGCTGCAAGGAGCAGTTCGATGCTCCCGAAGTCGCCTTGAGAAAGAACAAGACCGCCACCGCATTCTCCTGGGCGCTCGGCATTCCTATACTGGTCATCAGCTACCTGCCATTCGGGGGGAGCCATTATCTTCTTCTTGCCATGGCCGCAGCGGTGCAATTCTATCCCGGGATGCGATTCTACAGGGGTTTTCTGGATGGGCTGCGAAGCAGATCAACCAACATGGACACGCTTATTGCCATAGGCACCTCAACTGCCTTCGTGTACAGCGCATTTCTTGTCATAGCTTACTCCGGGGCTCAGGGAATGGGTGTCTACTTCGATGCCTCGGCACTCATCATCGCACTGATCAGAACGGGCGGCCTTTTGGAGGACCTGACGAAAGAGAGAGCCTCAAATGCGACTCTCCGGCTAATGGAGTTACAGCCGAGCACAGCGCGACTCGTCAGGGATGGAGTTGAAACCGTTGTGCCAGTTGAAGAGGTGGCGGAAGGCGATTTAGTAATTGTCAGACCAGGCGAGAAAGTCCCTGTGGACGGTGTTGTTAAGGAGGGGAAGAGTGAGATCGATCAGTCCCTTGTGACGGGAGAAACAATCCCCGTCACTGTTGAGAAGGGAGACCGGGTGATTGGAGGCACGATGAACACGGTAGGCAGTTTCACCGTGGAGGCTACCTCCGTGGGACAGGACAGCGCCCTTTCGAAGATAATAGAGCTGGTGACGGAGGCCAAGGAAGGCAGGGCATCCATTCAGAAACTGGCCGACAGGGTGTCTTCCTACTTCGTTCCAATCGTTGTCTCGGTGGCCCTCGCCTCATCCCTTTCATGGTACTTCGTCGGAAGGGTCGGGCTGACTTTCTCAATACTCGCTTTTGTTTCAGTGATTGTTGTTGCTTGTCCCTGTGCGCTTGGAATTGCAACTCCGGCCGCACTGATGGTCGGAGCAGGGAAGGGTTCGGAAAGCGGAATACTCATTAAAGGCGGCGAGGCACTGGAAATTTCAACAAAAGTGGATACGGTGGTTCTCGACAAAACAGGCACCATAACCTATGGAACGCCATCCGTTTCGGGCCTCCATTCAGTTGGTCCGGTGAAGGAGCAGCAGATCGCCGCCCTCTTCGCCTCGCTTGAACACAGCTCCGAACATCCTATCGCAAAAGCATCCGCAAAGTATGCAGACGAGCACGGTCTTGTGCTGGCCAAGGTAAGCGAATTCGAGTCCATTCCTGGAATGGGTGTCAGAGGAAGGATAAATGGCGGTGTATACTGGGCAGGCAGGCCTTCCATGGCGGAGATGATGACTGGTCACACCCTGAGCAGTGCTGTCGCTGCCGGTGTTTCCTCCTCCGAGAGCAGCGGCCGCACGGTGATCGTTGTCGGAAACGAAAGAGAAACTCTCGGTTACGTGGAACTGGAAGACTCCATCAAACCGGGCATCAATGAAACCGTCAGAATTCTGAAAGGCATGGGGCTCGGGGTAGTCATGCTGACTGGTGACAATGAGAAGGCTGCATCTCTTGTTGCCTCACGAGCGGGCATAGCGGATTATCGTTCCGGGCTCAAGCCCGATGAGAAGCAGGAGGTGATTGCGGCACTGCAGAAGCAGGGTCATGTCGTTGCAATGGTAGGCGATGGTGTCAACGATGCTCCATCCCTGGCGCTTGCGGATCTGGGTATTGCGATTGGCTCTGGAACGGACGTCGCCAAGTCATCAGGCAACATGATACTGATGAAGAATGACCTGAGAGACGTAGCCACGGCGATAATGCTCGGCCGGAAGACCCTATCAAAGATAAAGCAGAACCTGTTCTGGGCATTTGCCTACAACTCAGTGCTGATTCCAGTGGCGGCAGGTGTCCTTGTACCCTTCATGGGTATCGGTATGTACGGTTATCTTCCAATTCTGGCGGCTCTCGCAATGGCATTCAGCAGCACAACAGTTGTCACAAACTCGCTTCTTCTCAACAGGTTCAATCCAGGGAGGTTGCAAGCTCATGCGCTTGGAAGAGTCGGAGCTTCTAAGACTACGCCCACCTGATATAGAGGTAAAGGACAGTCTTCTGCTGATGCTAGGCGGAGAAGGCAAGGGGAAATGCATTCGTGTCTACTTGACGACGAAGAGGGGTCCGTGTCATGACGACTGGTGCGAACCGATAAGAAAGGCGGCTGCACTTATTTCAGAGAATGCGGAACACAGTCGCGGCGAAATACTCCTTAGCGTCAATGGTGTGTGCGTCGTTATCGATGGCGAGCTTTACTATTCCGCCTCCAAGTTGAGGGACAGGATAACTCTTGATGCGGGAAAGAGCGGAGATGTGAGGGTCAAGGGCTTCACTGCGTATTGAACTCAGCGCAGATGTCACCCGAATGTGGCGCACTTAAAGGCATGCAACAGTTAAAAACAGGTAAACTTTAGGGGTCACGGGCGAGGGTAGCCAAGTCAGGCCTAAGGCGGCAGACTCAAGATCTGTTCTCGAAGGAGTTCCACGGTTCAAATCCGTGCCCTCGCATTCTTCCACATCTCTCCCCGGGTTTTTTTCAGCCTTTCGCGAATGAGAATTCATGCAACAAGTTTTAAATGGTGAAAGGCAGGAGTTTGTGTCAAAAAGGTGCAGCCTCTTTGCAGTTGGCGACGGATGCAATCGAAGATTATCCAGAAATGAAGATCAGAGTGTTATACGTGGACGACGACGCGGCTATGCGTGTTGCCGTGAAGGGTTATGTCGAATCAATGTGCAACGACATAATCATCGACACCTGTTCGTCTGGTGCGGAAGCACTGAGGCGATTGTCCTGCGACGGAACGGACACGGGGTACCACGCAGTAATCTCAGACTATCAGATGCCTGAAATGGACGGGATACAGCTTTTGCGCAGACTGAGGGAAAATGAGTCAGAAATTCCTTTTCTAATATTCACCGGCAGAAGCAGGGAAGAGATCGCGATAAAGGCTCTCAACAGCGGAGCAGACTACTATCTGGCAAAAGGGGAAAGGCCCGAACTGCTGTTCCCTGAACTGATACATGCGTTGAAGTTTCTTGTGAGGGAAAGGTGGCAAAGAAATGAGCTTCATGTAACAAGTCAGAAGCTTCGCGCCATAATGGAAAACGCAAGGGCAACGATAATTGTCATGGACCTGGACTCTAACGTCCAGTACATCAATCCAGCAGCCATCGAGACGTTCGGATGGGTGAAGGAAGAGGTCATTGGAAGGCAAATGCCCTGGCTGCCAGACTCGTCCGATGACGGTGTGAAAGACCGCGTACGCGATCTTCTGCTTACTGGCAAAGTGGTCAGGTACGGGGGGAAAAGGAAGACAAAGGAGGGGACATACATCGACTGTGACATAATGCTGTTTCCAATTCTGGACTCGAAGGAATCCGTCCAGGGTATGCTTCTCATGCTGACAGGGAAGGAATCGGCCACATACGTCGTCTATTGAAACCAGTTCTGCCTCAGTTCGGGATCAGGAAGGGAGCATGAGGCGTTCGGGACCGTGCTGTACGCAGTATCCCAATGGCTTTCTCATGGTTGGTGCAGACCACCGTCGACTTTGCCCGAACCGTTAGCTTGAGGGGTGACGGGCCAAAGGAGCGTGCCAAAGATTGGCACAAAGACTTACGCCCACGAAGGTTTAATCTCTATGGAATCGATAGAAATTACGTGGCTTCAGGCAGCGCTGCCAAGGAGAACGGTTGCAATGACACGCTTCCGCGCCTTGCTGTGGAGCCGCTTCGAGGGGAATAATGGAAGAAAGCAGAAGGAAAGTGAGGAGATCCCTGCTGAGTGATGTCGATGAAAAGATGGATCTTGCAGTTGTGTCGGCAGTAGTCTCGTTCTTCATTATCCTTGTGTGTTTCGTGCTCAGCTTTCCTTCTCTCTTGGTAGGCTTCCTGATTTCAATTCTGCTCGCTATTGCGGTATTCATCTCAGTTTACATCGACCAGTCCAATGCAGCCGTCGGCTTCATCGTCTTTGTGATGACTGCAGTATTCGGATTGATTATTCGCTGGCCCGCATGGCTGATTATGACTGTGGCAACAACCATACTTTTTGCGATGGGAATATTTGAGCAGGTCGTCTTCTCATCCCGTAAATAAGCCCTTGAGTGAAGTGGCTTGTCTGTATCACGGTTGACTCCAATGGCACCCGTTTCCTCCCAGCGCGAAATATGAACATGGCTGTAGTGGACTGTCAAGGCGATGCAGCCCGATGGTTTGTTCAGATCTTGGTTTTCAGCCTGCGGTATTCTCTCTCGGCCATGGTCTGTAGATGCGCTCCTCCCCTGTATGCCAGAACAAAGTGAGCCACCACACCGATGCCCCAGCCCGCGACAGGTATCAGGAACCACGGAAATGCATATGTGCTGTAGCTACCGGCCACGAACCAAATCATCACAAGGAACAGGCTGCCGACAATGTAGGCTGCAAGATGAACCTGGAAACCGAGCTTGCCCCTTGCCGTCTTTTCGGCGACTTCCCAGACCCCTGCATCATCGTTCATGAAATCACATTTGCCTGTCAGTTAATAACGGACATGATCGGATTATACGAAACGTATTTTCTCCACAAAGAGACACAGTTCCGATTTTGCGAAATCGTGAAGCGCCTCCCGCTTTGGCTTTCGCCCTCTTGGCTCAATTATGCCCACTGGGCTGGACAGTCTGCGCCTTATCAGTTAAGTGCCGATGCCCAGCGCTAAATTGCTTCACGTCTACAGGGCGACCATTGTAGGAGAGAGCACTCCAGAAACTATCATGGACAGGAGAAAGACAATCATGTATGCAAGGGAGAAGCGGAAGTTTCTCCAGTAGAATTCCTTTGGTCGGTTCTGAGTTGCAGCGACCGAGGCAGCCAAAAGGAGTACATTCATCACCGTCATGATTGCGAGAAATGCAACCGAGAGGTGCCCCACGAAATAAAGCAGATATGTGGCAGCTATTACAGACATGTTGAAAAGAAGGGATCTTCTGGCAATTGTTCTGTTTTCACTGATTGTCGAGAGTGCTGGTATGTGTGCGTTTCTGAAGTCGTCCCTGTAGTATATGGACAGAGACCAGAAGTGGCTTGGCTGCCAGAGAAAGACGACAAGGAAGATTAGGAGCGGAACGGCCCAGTCGGTCTGAGCATAGACAGACCAGCCACCAAGTGCGGGAATTGCTCCGGAGAGGCCTCCCCAGAGAACTGCATTAGGCGTCCTTCTCTTCAGGTAGACTGTGTAGAAAAGGATGTAAAGTGCAGAACCAACTCCTATTATGAGCGCGGTCAGTATATTGAGAAGAAATGCCGAAAGAACGACCGATAATGCAAGCAGCGAGAGCCCGAATACAAGTGCAACACGGGGCGATATCCGTCCTGCGGGGATCGGCCTGTCTATCGTTCTGGACATGATTGCGTCCACATCCCGATCCAGGTATGAATTAATCGCCGCAGAGCCCCCCAGGCCCATGTAGCCGAGCACTATCAGTTCCAGCAACTCGATCCATTTTACGGACAATCCCCCGGCAAGGATCAGGCTGGCAACTGCAAGCAGCAATTCGGCAGAAATAAGCCTTATTTTCATAAGCCTGGCAATATCTGAGACTGAGGTCGTGGACCGTTTTAATTGCATTCTGTATAAAAACTTCACTTTATGCCCAGACAGCTGCCCCATCCCTGATCAGTGACAGGCCTTAACGACCAAAGTCATTCCCCGAGCATTGCAGAACAAGTTCAGCCTCAGTACAAATTCACATTCGAGGGTGATATATTTTGTTTACCCAATTCGATATTTGTCGAATGCATTGAGTGATTTCGTGTCCGGAGCATGTATATGAATCACCGAGATTCAGCAATATTAAATATCATAAGGACAGATACCCAAAAAAAATCGGCCTAATGAAGGTCTGAAAATGGAGTACTCCAGTTCCCCGCGCATTGAAGATTTCTATTTTCTAAGGAAGACTTCCGGTGCAATGAAAAACCCGAGGACGAAGTTCAATGATGTTCAGTTCCTGGAGGATGGCGAAGGCTACCTTCTCCCATACCTGTCCAGCCATGTGGGTCCTGTCGATGAAACAAGAAGGAAATTCATCAAAGGGGTCATCTTCGGAATAGGTGCAGTCGCAGCAGCGAGCGTGCTGGATGCTGTAAGGGGCCTCCAGGTTCCACTCGCAGGGGGCAGCTCGTATGTGAAGATGCTTCTCGTGGATTCCAGCGGTGCTCCAATAAAAGCATCTTCAATCACAGTCAACAACCCTGTTATTGTGCTTTATGAATATCCGCTCGTCGATGAAATAAATTTCCTGTTCAATCTTGGCGACACAAGCGGTAATCCAATTGCACTTGCTTCCACGTCTGTTACCGTTCCTGCAGACGGAAGCAAATACACCTTCCCCGGGGGCGTGGGTACCCACAAGTCTATCGTGTCATACAGTGCCATATGCCAGCACCTGGGATGCAAGCCGCCCAACATACACTTCTACCCTCCTTCCTACATGAAGACCGGCATGCCTCCTCCCGCGTTTCTTCCATCAAGCGCGATAACCGCTGCACAGAGCGCCAATGCGCCTGGCGTCATACACTGCGATTGCCACGGCTCCACATATGACCCTTATCACGGTGCCTCTGTCCTGACGGGACCCACACAAAGACCCCTTCCTTTTACAATACTGACGTGGGATTCGACAACCGACCAGCTCTACGCGACGGGAAGCACAGGCGTCCCCGTATACGGTCACACGAACACGCTGACGGGTGGCCAGGCGCTCACAGGATCCAGCACTGAGGTGTCGAACAGCACTAATCCGTTCCCGTGAAGGTGTGAAAAATGAGAATTATGGAACGAATTTCAGGATTGACATCCAAGATCATTTCAAAACTGTCCATCAAGCAGTTTGTAGACATAAATGAACTCCCATTGTTCAAGACACCGAACTACATGTTCAGGCTGAAATACTGGCTTGGCGCTCTTGTCGCGGCCGCTTTCATATGGGAAGTCATTACCGGGTTGTTCCTGCTTCTCAATTACTATCCTTCCAATCCATATGCCCAGACTGAATACCTGATAAGCAAGATCCCGTTTGGCGCACCGATACTATACAGTCATCTGTATGGCGCTTACTTCATGATAGCACTCGCCTATGTTCATCTTTTCAGGAACTACTTCGATGGTGCATACAAGAGACCAAGGCAGCTGCTCTGGGTAGTCGGAATCGCCCTGTTCGCGATTACACTTGGAACAGCATTCACAGGCTATTCTCTGCCCGCCGATATCCTGGGTGCGGATGCGGACGGCGTGGCTCAGGGAATAGTGGCCGGTGCGCCTGGCGGTGCGCTCATTAATACAATACTGTTTGGGAACGGCCTCAGCGTGGATATGTATACAAGGCTCCTCGGCTGGCACATCATTCTGACCGCGTTGCTCGGTGCCCTTGTAGGCGTGCATTTCCTGCTGTTTGAGCAGTATGGCATAATGCCTTCCAAGAAGGTCATGGACAAGGCGCCTGCAGTCTATCCCAAGGAGGAATGGGAGAATTTCAACCCGTGGTTCCCGCGCAACTTCCTTTATACCCTGCAGCTCACGCTAATGGTCTGGGCCCTCATTCTCATAATCCCGAATGTAGTGATAAACATACCAAACATACCCACAAGCATTTCGCCGCTGTTTTCACCTGCTCCGCTCGTGTCGCCTTCGGGCGTCCTGCCACCCGGCACGCCTGCCTTCCCTCCATGGTTCTTCCTTTTCCTGTATAAGGCGCTTGACTTCCTTCAGCCTGGCGGTGCCCCCTACCTGCCTTTCATCGCCTCCATTCTCGCGGGCCTGCTCCCTGTCCTATACCTTGTTCTGCTGCCGCTGCTAGACAGGTCCGAACATGTATCGCACGAAAAAAGGATGCTCTTTTCAGGTGTCGGCATACTGTTCATCACCTATCTAATGCAGCTTAGCGTCTGGGGCGTTGTCGCTGCCGGCGTAACCGAATCATTCTCCACACAGGTGGGTGTCATGCTCCCGCCGATTCTGATAACATTCGGTTCCCTCTATCTTATTCCGAGGGCACTGGATTCCAAGAAGGGTGAGAGAACTCTTACCCTGAAGAATGCTGGTCTTCTCATAGCAGTTTTTCTCGTCATTGTCGGGACAATCCACACTGCCATGAACAACCAGCTCATCTACCTGATAGGCATAATTGTCCCCCTTGTATTCTCCGTGGCTCTGTGTTCGCACAGACATGCCAGGATGCTGCTTGCATGGTTTGTCACTGCAATACTGACATACGCCGTCCAGGTCGTGGCATGGTTTGGGACCGGTTCGGGCTCGGGTCAACCCTATCCCTCTGAAATGGGCATTCTGATTCCACCCGCCATCTTTGCCGCTGCAGCCC
Source organism: Thermoplasmata archaeon (assembly GCA_021817225.1). GTDB lineage: Archaea > Thermoplasmatota > Thermoplasmata > Sysuiplasmatales > Sysuiplasmataceae > JAJZXY01. The sequence goes on along the minus strand of JAKAVR010000027.1, from coordinate 1,039 downwards.
TCTATATTGTCCCTTCCATTGTGAGGAGGAGCAATTCAGGCATCAATGTCTCTCGCCTTGGGCTGGTCGTTGCGGGCGCGGTTGTTTTATTTGTTCTGGGACTCACTTCCGGCAGCCTGGCTCTCTACCCTCCAACCTACCTTCTGGGGATCGCAATTCCATTCATTCTTGCCTTCCTTCTTTATCGCAGGGGATTCCCTGATGAAGCGGGGACTGAGGCGAAGGAGGAAACGCATCCAGGACTCATGAGCTACAATCTGGCTATGTTCTTCCTGATACTCCTGTTCGTTATCGCTGCAGGCATCCTTGTGCTCATGATACGGCTCCCCGTGACTGGTACTGCAAGCACCTACTGGGGTGTTGGGTCAGGAATCATACTTCTCATCTTCAGCTACGCGCTCTCCCTCTATGGCTACCTGTATTTCCCGCAGGAAAATGATGAATTCAGGGTTAAAAACCCTCCAAAAAGGGGCGTCAATGTGCTGGTCCACTCCGTAAGCGGTTCCTCCGACGAGATTGAATCGGATAAAGCGGTTGAAAGCACATCCCAATCCGGCAACATCACGTTTGAGGATTGAACGCTCCGGATTCTCATTAATAATGACCCGTCACATTCGTGGAGTCCGCTCACAGCCTGGCGCCGGACAACAGCGCTGCAATGATCCTCTTCTTGTAGTGCCCATGTACCGATGGCCGTTCACATGGTCAAGCCGCCGTGCCCGGATGAGTGATTGACCTGCTTGAAAGCGGGCATGCACCTGGTGGCACACATGCTTCCCTCCCCCCTGCGGGATGCCTGGTTTTTTTGAGATGGGCGATGCCTGCCATTCATACACCGGCCGGTACACAGAGAGTGATGAGTTCATCCTGCCTCACCAGCCCATTCAACAGCACCAACTTTTAAACACTATTGAGGGCTTTCATATACAGGTATATCTATGAAACTCGCTGACTGGGCACGGAAACAAGGTATCAGCTACATCACCGCCTATCGCTGGTTCAATGCTGGAATCCTCCCTGTCCCGGCACAGCAACTGCC
>JAKAVR010000026.1 GCA_021817225.1 Thermoplasmata archaeon | reverse complement strand
GGACATGGGGGGGGGGGGCAGCCGTCATCAGCCATCTGTCGGTTATTGCGCCTTTGCCAATCGCCGGGGGACGAGCCGCCTTCTGGTTTATCAAGGATGCCAGTCAGGGCCCAGATATTGCGTCAACGGGCAGAGGTTTGCTGCCTCCCGCTGCAGTTGCTGCTTGTCGCCGCACGGGCGCTGGCATGCAGATGAGATGCAAAGAAACCGATCCTGCGGGCGCCTTATCCGGAGATGTGGAAGGGCATGTTGCAGCGGCTGGTTCCAGTAAATGCTGAATAGCCGTGCATCTCCGTTGATGGCCCGGCAGGCAACTGGTGCTTCCGTGCGGGAAACTAAGTCATTCTTATGAGAGTCAGAGTGTTTACAACGCCCGGGAAGGAACGTATTTCGTCAACTTTCCTGTTGAACAGCTCGACGTTGTCGGCCCTCAATTCAGCCGCAAGGTCGAATTCACCGCTTGTCTCGTATGCAGAAACCGCCAGCTCTTTGAGGCGTCTGCCCACGACCCTCATCTGGTCAAGCTGGGTCTTTATCATGACAAGCCCCGACACATCATTGCTCCTGGTCATGACGGTGAATTTCTCAATCACTCCATCCTTTACCATTTTGGCGATCCTGGCCCTGACTCCGCCTTCAGTCAGGTTCACACGGCGTGCTATCTCCACATTCTTCGTCCTTGCATTTTCCCTCAGAATTGCAAGTATCTGACTGTCTATCTCATCAACAACGCGAACGATGATTCTACGCGAAACTCTCTCCTCAACCCCGATGCTAGACATCATTTGTCAATTACAGCAAAGCGTATTTAACATATTCCTACTGACAATTCTGTCCTTCTGGCATTTTTTTCTTCTTCTGCTTTTTTGCGGCGCCTGAATCTATCCAATTACCCATCGCGCATGGAGATGCCTTCAACCATTCAACAGCAGAATTGCGCCAATCCAATGCCGACTTTCTGACGATCTCTCTTAAATACCAACGGTTTAAACTAAGGAAGTGTGACCGCCGCCAGGTCAGCGCGCTTAATCACAAAGACTGCATTGACAGCGGCAAGTATTATTGTCGTCCTTTTCCTTCTGTCAGTTGCAGTCCCTGTTGCACAGGGAAAACTGAGCGCCAACGTGCCTCAGTCCGGTGGTTTCACCGAGAGTGCTGGCGGCGGTTTCGTCTACATTAACGGAACAGCGAACGTAAGCAACGGCGGTCTGTACTCGATATACGACCTGTCATTTGATGCCGTGATTATTGGAGCCAACGGGCTGGCGCTTTACAACCATACCTCCAGTCTTCCCGCAGTCCATCCGGGCTCAAAGTCATCACTCGACCTTTCAATACCTGTGCCGTACCAGGTGATATACGGGCTATATGCCCTGACAGGACCGTCAGGGACAACAAACCTGACAATTTCAATCACCCTTCAGGGACTCTACGCGCTGGGGCTTATGAATTTCACCATCCACATGACCCCCTCCATTTCGATAACGCCGTCATCTTTCGCCGCCGCGGCACAGCGGGGGCGGTAGTCGTTGGCTGGAGGAGCAGTGGTTTCGGCTCATCACCCTCTCCATACAAGGAGGGCCATAGCGTCGGCGGCAAAGAGCGTGGTCCTTTTTGTGGTATTGCCGCTTGTTCTCATATATGTCTACCAGCTGATGGCAGCAAGCAACGGCCTGCCCGTAAGCCGGAATCTTTCATCGGCCTCGGTGGACATAGCCTACATCGGCATCTCCGTAGCAGTTGTCTCGGTAATTGCGACCCTTCTGGGAAATGAAAGGAGGTCAGGCCTCTCTCTGCGTGCGTTGGCACAGTTCCTGGCGGCCCTCTACGCGCTCTATCTTCTCGGCAGGAGGTACTCGTTTATTGTCGATGGACAGGTTTCAGTGGCATTCAGCATCTTTCCGCTTGCCGCAGCGACAGCAGTGATCGCATTGCTCAGGGTTGTCCCTGCTGTGCTGGAGCACTTTGAAACAAAGGGATGACAGGTCAGAAAAATCCGGCGGGTTCGGAGGGCTTGAGTCTTTTTCTCAACTCTGAAAAGTCAGTCTCCTCTTCGTAGATGCCTGTGAATATCTGTGTCAGCATGTCCATGTCTTTTGCGACTCTGGCATTTCTGCAGATGGCGCATTCGACACTCTTGTTCAGTTTCTTCTTAGTGGCAACACTGAGCGCATCAAGGTCGATGTTTGCCCCGCAATTTTCACAAGCTACTTTGATCATTTCAGGTCCATCCATTCAAATGCACTCCCCGCCCCACTCTGCTCCCGTCTTCGTCAATCAATTCACTTCTGTCAAAACCGGGGGCAATCACAGTAATGGGATACTGTTTTTAATCGTTTGCATCGATGTTTGACGAATCGCCTTTTCCTTCGCCAAACTCTTCAATTCCGTGGTTCACGTATCTCTTCTTCAGGTCGCCGGTGTCGAGCTCCTCAAACATCTTGCCTATCATTGCAAGATCCTTCTGATCGAATGTTAGCCTGTTGATCGCGGCCAGCACGACAGCACCCGAGTCAACTACCTTCTGCATCACGTTCTCAAGCATCGCGATAACCCTGATCATGTTGTTGTTTGCAAGCAGATATTCCAGACCGTCAATGAATATGACCGCATTCTGATGCTTCTCAAGAAATGAAATGATGGCGCTTGTGATGAGAGACAGCTTGGACGGGTCGAGATTGTTGTTTCCCACAACCTGCGTCAGCCACCGCAGGTCCGAATTGACCAGCTTGTACTTCTCAGTCAGCCTCGACGGATGGTCCCTGCTGATCACGAGCGCCTCAAACCCCGCTGAGAGAAGGTCCTGGAGCGTGGCAAATGCCACCGATGGCTTATCCTCTGAGATCGTATAGCTGAATCCGCGCCTGATCGCGAAGCGGATGTTACGTATCTCCGCATGCCTTTCCGGCGTCTGTGATTTCTCCCCTTCTTTTTCCATTCCCTGCCTGAGTGTGCCCTCGTCTCTTGTGAATAGAAGCGTGCCCTTCCTCCTCCCGTGATCATTTATCGGCTTTCCAAGCACTGAAATTCTCTTCAATGCGCCGTCCACGCTGAATGTGTATGCACCCTCAAACTTCTCACCCTTTTTGACCGAGTCCATGAAATCAATGACCTGCAGCGAATCTGTATCGCTCAGCAGATCGACGAGCTTCTGCTGCGAAGCGACCTGTGAGATTGAAAACATTCTTCTTGCCTCGCCGTTCGCAAACGAGACATTACCCTCGTTGTCAAGCCTGATTACACCACCTTCAACCCCGTCAAGCAGCTCCGCAAGCTCGGTTTTCCTCAGCTCGGCCCTGTTCTTCATCATCTTCTCCTGCTTCAGTGCCTCGGTTGTTTTCATCGAGCCAATTATGTTTGAACCAAGGCGCTCCAGCATCCATGCATCGTTTTCGTTGAACCCGCCGCTGCTCAGTTTGTTGAACAGCAGGACAAAGACAGAAGGGAGGTCGGACGCCTTTGGTGTGATGGGGAAAATCATCAGGTTTGTGATTGAGCCGGGCATGTCGCTTTCCGGCCCTATTTCCATTCCGCTCATGTCATTCATTATTATCTCCTCCCCCTTTTCCACCGACTTTACCGCGAGCCTCTCGATGGCCTCGGGGATTCTTGCGTCGTAGTAGCCTCCCCACTCAATGTTGGAGGAGTTCATGAACCCGACAAGTGAATATTCGGCGCCGATGAGATGGCCCGCGGCTGAAGAAATTGAATCCAGCATCCGGCCGAAGTCCGCCTGCTTTATGATGCTTCTTGCCATCTCGTCTATCAGGTTGAGGAGTCCCGTCCTCTGTCTTTCCTGGTTGAGCGCTGTGAGCTGCCTGGCCCTCGAAGAGAGTGCCTTGAGCAGCTCGGCGAGCTGCGTATCCGCTGTCGAAATATCGGATTCTTCCTCAAACGCGGTAATAACGACATAGTCCACCCCGTCCATGGTGGAAATGCGACCGACAAGCAGGGGCTTTGAAAAAAGTGAGCTGAAAGGGACGTCCCCGGTCTCGCTTCCCAACCTGACGACCTTCTTGTGTGCATCGAGCGAACTGAGCAGCTTCCCGGCCTGGCTCATGATCATCCTCGGGGGAGGCTCGGGCGTTCCGTTGTATGCTGTGAATGAAGCCCTGTCGAATGATGAAGTCGTGTAGTTAGCAAGGTAGATTGAAACGGATGATGCAACCACAAGCTCACCTATGATTGGCACAACTTTCTCGAAGAGTCTGCCGAGATCCGTCTCGGAGTAGACCACATCCTTGAAGTACGAAATCTTCTTGGTCCTGAGCAGTTCATCGCTGTCGGTCTTACTGTCATGCATTTTCAGATTTTTCAGCTCAAAGAAGTGGAGGAGCCTCTGCAGAAGGTATCCTCTGAAGAGCTGCTTTGACTTTGCCTGCTGGTAGCCGATGCCGACAAAAAGAGACTCGCATCCGGGAACGCTTTCCTCATGATAAAGCACCATGTAAGGGCGTATGCTCTCGATCTCGTATCTTGCAATGTTCCTGTCCATACATATGCCCAGTTTGTCGCATGCGTCCTCGACCTTGTATCCGTCCTCCAGGACGTATACGTTATTTGCAAGATGAATCGACTCCCTTTTCAGAGCCTCTATTTCCTCCTCCGTGACTTCCTTCTTTATCGCGCTCTTCGACGCCGGCCGGTGGGCAACGCTCCTGAATTCCTTGTTTCCGTCCAGCTTTATGAAAAGTGAACCTGATTCGCAGGCAGCAACTTCGGTGCATTTTCTAAGGAAGTGGACCGGGAGCGTTTCCTGCCTTTCCTCGGCAAGGGCAGAAATAAATTCATCGGCTATCTGACCGGTGAGTGTGGACTCCGCCTCCTTCTCCCCCACCACTTTTCTCATGTCTGCTGCTGCGTTTGCCCTCTCCATGACTGTGGAGAGCTGCCTTGATATGGTTGAGGCAACCTCGAGATCATCGGCGGAGAATCCCTTCTTTCCTGACCTGTGGAGCGTGATTACACCGATGTCCTCCTTTATGCTCTTGATCGGGATGACAAGTATTGCTTCCGGCTCACCCGAGCCTCCGGGCATGTTTATTGTCCTGAGATCCGACTGTGCATCATTGATGAGTTCGGGCATGTCGTTTGATATTGCCTTGCCAACTATTCCCTCCCCTACGGGAACAGCGAAGGAAAGCATCTCCTCCGCAAACAGTCCTCTTGATGTGACGGGTATGAGCGTGGTTCGTGTTTCATTGAGCGCATAGAAAACAGATATCGTTGACGGAATAGCAGATTCAATGAATGACAGTGATTCTTCCGCGATCTTCGCCGGGTCAGACTGCCTGTGCAGAAGCAGCAGCTCCTCAAGAAGCATGTTTCTGAAAAGTATCCTCCTGTCTTTTTCCGCCGTGGAAATGCTGGTCGAGAGTCTGTCTGAAAGGAGCGATGAAACAATCTCTATGTCCTTCAGCTCACTCTCGTTGTAGGGAGAAATGCTCCTGCTCTCGAGTACGAGTAATGCATTCTTCTTCGAATGCGTCTCCAAAGGGACTATGCATGCCCATTTCACGCCCGATCCAAGCGGCTTGTACCCGCTGTTCTCAAGGTCGTTGATAAGAAGCGGATCCTTCTGACCGAGTGCACCGAGCACTACGCTTCCCGGCTTCATGCTCTGCGGTGTGTCGTAAAGCGGAGTAAGTGATTCGCTTATGCCTGCAAATTCAACCTCCCTCTTTCCCTCATCAAGCACCATAAGTGCGACATAGTCAATGCCAATCTTCTTCTGTATTGTGTCTGCGGCCCTGTTGAGGAAACTGCTTGCAAGCGCGCTGTCGCCAATCTGCCTTCCGAGCTCAATCGCGGCCGAGAGGCGGGCGGCGTGAGCAATCTGTTCACCAACCGAAAATTCTCTCTTTATGATTGAGTCGAATATGATGGCCACGGAATGGAATGCGGCAAGTTCGTCCTCAGTGAGTTTTCTCCTGCCTCCCGCGTATAGGTATAATGTCGCATTGCCCCTGCTTCTGCCCCTGAACAGGGTGAACTCGCTTGAAGCCGTGGACAGGGCCGCCTCGTCGACAAGCAATATGCCCGAGTTTGGTGCTTTTATGGCCCTGACGGTATCACCAAAGTCGGCATTCAGAGGAAGAAGCTCCTCGTACTTCGGCTGCTTCTCCGTATCAAGCATTTCATTATGTGTCGTCCATCTGAACTGCAAATCCCTGCTGATCACGACAATCAAAGCGAGGATATCCGGATTTTCTGCCGATATCTTGCTGCTGTAGCTTGAAAGAAGGGATTTCCAGTCACCTGCCTCAAAGAGCGCTTCGACTGCAGATGCAAGGGGATCGAACGAGCTTTTCTTTGCTTCGAATCTCTTTTCCCTGAAGGCGATGCCTGCCGACTGCTTCTCGAATACGCTCTTGGAAGGTAATGATTCATCTCCCATCTAGATTTGACTCCGGGCCAGCTGGCGCTCCGGGGGACGACCACTGGCTCAATTAACCATGACCACGGTGTGTATTTAAACGAAAATAGTCATACTATCTCTCTTGATATTAAGCTGGCATTGATGAATTGAGCAATTGGTACCTTCGAAGCCGCCCACCCAGGGCCGGCAGCAACTATGTGGTTTTATATATCGAAATGACATTGTCAGACCAATGTCAGACGATTTGCCCGAAGAAGGGTTGAATCACTATTACTACATGGGCAGAGACAGGTTCCCGTTTGCCGATTCTGTGTCGTCGCTTCCCCTTGAGGACGATCTCGACAACTACGAAAGCCAGGGGGAGGAACGAATGGACGCCCTGTGCAGCATTTTCGGTTCATTCCTTGAATCTGAAACAGCGTCTGCCCGAAGTTCAATTGCGTACTCTTCAACAGTCAATGCATTCTGCCGTAGCATGCTGCAGTCAATAGGCGAACGCGTGAGCACCGGCTCCGGAGTCATCACACAGCAAATCACCCCCGTTTCAAAACAGGTCGCGTTGTTTCCTGCTGGAACGCGTGTCAAGCCCGAGACTTGGCAGAGGTTGTATGAAGTTGCGTCTGAGAGGCTCCGCAGGCATGGCTATCTTGTGACACAGCATGACAAGAAGTATATTTCAGCAGGGGCAGGAGTCGAATTGACTCAGTATATGTGGAGCACACTGATGAGCAGGATGGACCTGAGGAGGGTCGACAATCCCTTTTCATCCCCTGCTCTTGTCATTTATGTCCCTCGCTCACAGTTCAGATGAGGTACAGACCGCTGAGTGTGCTTCAACAAAATAATAAGGCAAATACGGCCTATGGCATTTCAATGATTACAGTACTGGGAGCGGGACTTGTTGGTTCTGCCATAATACAGGATTTGTCAGCTGATTTTGACGTGACCGCCTTCGACAGATCCAGGAAGGCGCTCGATGGCCTCGACATCAGGAAGAAGTACAGCGATGACATCTTCAGTCGACGTAATGTCCTGGAGGCATCAGAAATTGTTGTCACAACACTTCCAGGAAGCATTTCCTACGCCGTAGTCAAGAAGCTTCTTCGAATGGGCAAAGCCGTTGTGGATACATCGTTCATGGAAGAGGATCCGTTCACTCTTGATGAAACAGCAAGGAGACACAGGGCAATATATGTCCCGGATGCGGGGTACGCTCCCGGGGCGACCAATATACTTTCCGGAAGAATGTACAAGAAGGAAGGGGTGAAGAGGATAGAAATAATCGTCGCAGGCCTCCCCGTCAGCTGCACCGAGCCATTCAGACACGCGCTCACTTTCAATGTGGAGGGCATGATTGATGAGTATACCAGACCTGCACGGATTTTGAGAGCCGGCAAAGTTGAGACTGTGGATCCGCTTTCTGAAATCTCGGCAGTGCCTTTTTCAGGCAGCATGTACGATGCCTTCTACTCCGACGGTCTCAGGACACTGCTTAGAACAGTCGGCGTTGAGGAAATGTTCGAAAAGACGCTTCGGTATCCAGGCCACCTGCAGGCAATGAAGCAATTGAGGGACTTCGGTTATTTCTCAAACGACAAGGTGGACGGAATTGTTCCACGGAAGCTTACCGAGTCGCTCTTCGGAAGGTTCGGCACAGACTTCAGGGACATGTGCCTGACAAGGGTCACGGGATTCAATGAGAGGAAACTGGAGTACACAAATGTGGACAGATATGACAGGAAGACAGGCACAAAGTCAATGGCCCGCATGACGGGCTACTCGGCTGCTGCAATGGCAAGAATCCTGGCAGGGGGAATGGTGGATGCCAAGGGGGTGTATCCGCCTGAGTATTTCGGCTTCTTCGACAGGGAGTTCGACACTTTCATCGGTCTCCTCAGGAAGAGGGGAATCAGGTTCAGTTATACAGAAACCTGAATCTTCAGCGCTTTCCGAATTGTCGATTACCCCCACATTCTGACTTAAATAGTTGTGATGCGGCACAGGATATGAGGGATGGCTGCATGCCGACCGGGGCCGATGGGAGTTCGGGAGAAGAGCATTATTGGCTGAGCGCATCAGGCATAGCCACATTCGTCTACTGTGAAAGAAAGTACAGGCTGAAACAGAACCTCCCGGCGGGTTACACTGAACCAGGGGAAGTCACAAGAAGGAAAGAGAGCGGGCAGCTGTATCACAGGCGCCGGGGATTTGCCCTCTTCTGGCGACTGATTGTGCAGGGCGCCATGCTGACCACATCCCTGTTGCTGATTGCCATCGCGGTGATTCTTTGGTTTATTCACTGATTCTCCTGCTGCCCCTGGCTTCTGCAGCGTTGGGCATTTCGTTGCTTGTCATATGGCTTCTGTTCAGGCTGAAGCTAGTGAGTCAGGATATGGTAATGAGAACAGGCGTTCCGTATTACGCGGAAAGCGCGGGCCTGGTTGGAAGACCGGACGAGGTGGTACGGAGGGGCATGTATTTCGTCCCGGTGGAGCATAAGAGTTCGGCGAGCGGAGGCAAGGCACGGGAATGGGATGTTGCTCAGCTGCTTGCCTACTGCCTTATCGTAGAGGAGAATTTCGGAAATGTGGCTTCTGGTGAGCTCGTATACAGAGATTCCACATTTGTCATTCCCTGGAACAAGGACAACAGAAAATACCTCATGTCTCTTGTGAGCAGCATGAGAGGTGGAAGCAGCAGCAAAACGAACAAGCTCTGGAAATGCAGAAACTGCGAGTTCAGAAGATACTGCGGGAGAGACTAATTGCCGAATGGATTTCTTTTTCTCCTGGTTCCGTCCCTGTAAACGGGATAGCTGCCTGCGTTGTGGCAAGAATTTGCTTTCTCCTCGGAGTCGAACTCCCTTCCGCAGAACCAGCATTTGTAGGCTGCCCGTGTTTTCTCAGTGCTCATGTTTCGAGCTAGGTGGAGTGATTTTATATATGTTTTCGTCAAAGAGGCTCAGGAAAGACCTTCCGGCCTGACACAACCACTAATCGGCGGCTCTCTCTTCCATTTCATTGTCAAAAGAAAATCGTTGCTGAATATTCTTTCTAATTCCTGTCCCTCCTGACTGTCTTAATTTTAAGCCATGCGAACAAACAAATACCACTTTTCAGTTGTCCAAGCATGCGTAACCATAAAGTGTTGCTAAGCGTAGCTATTGCACTTCTACTGATTGTATCCGGCGCAGCCGCGATTGCTGTTTTTAACCCCTCGGCCAATACGAATTCATCCCGCTCAACGGCGGGTGCACTGACAATCGCTCCCGGTTTGCCTCAAAGTTCTCGGGGCAGTTCATTGTCAACTGCTTCGTCCTCCCCGACTTCTTCAAACAGTTTCCTGAGTTCTGGTTCTTCTCCTGCTTCTCCAACCCCGACTTCAGCTTATATTTCATCAGCCAAGAATGCGCACGTCCCGCTGCAATACGTATACGTTCCTGCTTCGCCATCTAAACCGAACATACAGCAGGGCGTAGTGTTGCCAGGTTATCTTCAGAGTCCTGCTCCATTTGGAATTGGTGCTTATGGAATCAAGAACGTTTCAGGGACGCTCGTTCCATATTCATATTCAACTTCAGGTTTCCGCACGACACTAAACATCACATCACTTGCGCCATTCGACGTCAACTCGTACGACCCGAATGCTGTGTCAATTCAGCTGAACACGGTTCTCGCAAACACGACGATTTCAGGTGTGGGCGGCTACACCTACTGGACACAGAATGTGCTGTTCTACGATAATTATGCCCATTATTTCCAGATGGTCGACAATATATGGAACTTCAGTTCACCAACGGCCTTAATGACTCCTGGCACAATAGCAAGCCACACTGCTGCTCAGGAGCCCTATCCCGCTGCGTATATCGGTGTGGGCCCGATAATCAACAACGTCAGCGCTCCGTTTGTGGCAACTCTTTCTCTGCAGTCTGCACTGATCGGCGGCTATGACACAGTCTATTTCAACTACAGTCTGACATTCACAAACACAAGCACGCACCTCAAGACTACAGTGGGTGGTGTCTTTGACGAGGTTCAGTTCAATACACCGACCGGTGTCCTTGGATACGTCTCTCCCCCTGCTCCACTTTTCCGCGTTGACGGCGGTAATGTGACACCAACAGGGTACATACCATATGATGCCGAAGTAGGGATCATAGGACCCGGCGGCGGGAGCAACATTAACATACAGGCAATCAACGGAACCATGCAGCTGCTCTACAAGAATGCGACCGGGAAATACGTCAATGTCCCGAGTGCATACGATATCGGCTCGGAAACCGGCGAAACATCCAGTGGCATCGCAGTAGCTTGGCAGCCATCCGGCAATGTGACTCTCACTGCTGGGCCGTCACTTTTCGAGGGCATGTGGAATGTTTCTGCATACACCGGCTCGACTCACTATACCGGTCTCGTGGCGCCTTCTAATGCCTTCATGTTCGTCGGGACGGGCGGTTCGATGAACCTGGAAAATTATGGATACGTGCCGATGTCTACCTCGGGCGCCTACAGCTTCTGGCTGCCAGCAGGCTCGTACTATCAGGAAACGATGATGAGCTATCATGCCGTCAACCAGGGGACTCTCACTGCCACCGAGTCCATTACACTTGCAACCGATGCGGCGCTAGGTGTCTACACTCCGCTGTATGCAATGAACAACACCCAGCTGGCAAACCTCTCGCTAAGCGGTTCGGGCACGATCACCAGCCCATATCTTCTCTACAACAACGAGCCTGGTTACATCAACGGGCTGTTTGGTGAATTCAACGATTTCGGTTTCACCGTGTTCTCCGGTGTCATGATAGCAAACACAAATGTTTATGCGGATCTGAACAACACCCCATCATTTGCCATCAGCTATGACAATGTTCAGACACTGTTCTATCTCCGTTTCTTCATTATGCCCAGTGTAGACTACCTTGGCTTCGTGCTTTACAACACGAGCAAATTGTCAATATATGGCGCATACCTGGTGACCGGTGCTCTACCTGCCAACTACTTTGCAGGCTTCTATGGCGCCAACCTGATACTCTGGAATTCTACCGGCGACCTGATTGCAAACTCCACTTTCATTGCTTCCCCCTACTTCCCTGCAGGCGCATCTATATTGGTGTACAACCCTGCCAGTCTGTCCAGCGCAAATGTGTTCTTCGGCAATTATTTCCTGCGGGGTGAAGTGGGCTTATTTGATGTCGCATTAATTATCGCCAGCTCGGGCAATGTGATTTACAACAACTACTTCAACGACTTCCAGAATGTCTACCAGGAGACGTACGATATTTACACTGGTGCTTCTCCTGTCTCTTATTCCGATATCTGGAATCTCCCCGCCATCGTATTCGCTTCCTCAGTTTCAGGCGTTGTAAACGGCTACTCTCTCTCCGGAAGCGTAGTCGGCAGCTCAACTGTCGGGGGCAACTACTGGAACAACTACATACCCGGGACCTCCCCGTTGCCGTTTGACGACTCCGGTTCCATTTACATAGGCGGAGATTCACTGCCGGTTGTGCTGCCAGGCCCGTATTACCCGGTCGTGTTCGAACAGACATCGCTGCCCTCCGGGCACATGTGGTCTGTGACAATGGGAGGAGTGACCAAGACCTCCACCGGCAGCATGGTCATGTTCGAAGCAAAAATCGGCAGCTACAACTACACCATCCAGACAACGGGCCAGTATGTTCTCTTCGGCCCTGGTCAGGGAACAGTCATTGTCTTTGCCAACGGTCTGTCTGCAATGTCATATGGTGTTGGCGTCCTGTTCCTGCCATACTATACCATAACTGTGAATGAGCTGGGTCTGCCCGCGGGCTTTTTGTGGGGCGCATATGCAGGTTCGGGTCCCGCAGTCATAAGTTCGGTCTCTTCGTTAACAAACCAGGCTATTCTGCCGATGGTGCCGGGGATGTGGGACGTGGCCGATCAGGCAATAGGCTATTACTTCGGATTCTCCGACAGTGCCTCATACACGGGAAGTGCAACTACAATTGTCCTTAATTCGAACACAACAGTGTACCTGAACTTCACACCTATACTCAATCCGTTCCCGATAACACTGTCAGGAGCCTCGGCAGCATCCACATGGAACGTCACAGTCTACCTGCTGCTTCATACGGGCCCTGTTTCAATGGGCACATACCAGGCAACTGGCAGCTCTCTGATCCTCATGGTCCCCTACGGCCAATACCAGTTCGTATTCAATTCAAGCAACCTTGTCTTACTAGATTACAACACTAATGCAGTTGAGGCAGCTTTCTTCCCGTACCCATACTATCCCAGCTCATTAAGCCTGACTGTAGCGGAAGCTGCACCCGTAACCTTTGTTGTTTCCAACCAGCCTTCGGGAACAGCATGGCAGTTACTGCTGGAAATGGAAAGCTCGAACTACTACTGGTACGTGCAGCTGGAAACGACGTCCAGCAGCCTCACGGCCCTGGTGCCGACGCAGGGTGTGCTATACTTCGAGATTGCATCATCTAACTCCAGCTACACCTCATTCACGAACACGATAATGGTGAATGGCCCCGAAACAGTCAATGTCCAGCTTGCCCTGGTGTCCAGTTCGCAAGTGACAGTCACATTCAAGGAGACAGGACTTGCTTCAGGAACTCAGTGGCAGGTCACTCTCAACGGGCAGACTCAGACTTCGACTTCGTCAAGCATAACATTCACAACGAATCCCGGCAACCAGTACTACCAGGTATACTCAAACGGAAGCACCACTCCACAGAGCTCCGGTTCACTGAACGTGCAGGGTCCGATGACAGTCGACGTCCAGTTCTCACCGGTGACATATTCCATAACATTCATAGCGGCCGGACTGCCTTCGGGCCAGGCACTCACTGTGACCTTCAACGGCAAGACTTCATCCGCTTCAAATGGTGCCGTTCTATTCAGCGCGGCAGCCGGTACATACACTTACTCAGTGGGCAATGTGAGCGGATATAAACTCGCCTCCAGCTCATCTTCCGTAGCTGTTGGTCACAACACAATCGTTCTGCTGCAATTCCAGTCTACAAAAGGCACGACGCCTTCCTCCGCGCTCTCACCAGCTCTCAATGACACTCTGTTCGTCATTATCGGTCTTGTGATTGGCGGCCTGGCCGGCTTCGTCGGCCTGAGGTACCTGCAGAAAAGGAAGAAGGGCGGTCAGTAAACAGGACTGATGCTCGCAATTTCTTCCTCAAATCACTTTCTTGCCACTTTTCTCTCGTTCTTGCTTTGGCAATATGGTCCATGCCACATCCTTTTCAGCGCGGGCTATACCACTCGTTCCACTTTCCGGCAAGGCCACGATATGATATCCAGGAGCCGAATTCCGCCGCCACAATATGCTCCCCGTTGATTCCTTCTGCAAGGGCAGATGAAAGGAAGACTGCGGGTTCACCCATGATGTCAGGCGACAGCAATCTGCCAAAATTCACTTCCGGTGCATCCGCCGGCATCGAGTGGGTTGCCACGAACCCGCCGGGCGTCAGAAGGTTTGCTGTGATTGATGAACCCTCAAGTTCACGCGCCATTATCATCGTGAGTGCATTTGTTGCGGCCCTTGCGGGGCCAACTGGAGCAAAGCCTCTTACCAGGATGGTGCTCTCATCCGCCCCCACATTTATGATTCTGCCATGACCCTCTTCAATGAATACAGGCATGAATGACTGGGTCACAGCGAAGCTGCCAATGTAGTTCACATCCATTGCTTTCCGAAGCTGTTCATGCGTGAATGAGTAGAATGGCGCTGCTTTGCTCGTGAATTCAGGGTTGAACTGGTCCATTCCTATGCCTGCACAATTGAAGAGAACGTCGACACCACCCCAGTGCGATTTCAGCAGGTTTACCACCTCAGTGATTGACTCGTATGACTCCACATCAAGCACGACCGCAAAGGCATCCAGTCCTTCGCTTCTGAGCAACTGTTTCGCGTCCTTAAGCCGCTGCCCTGCCCTTGCTGCCATCCCCACGAATGCCCCCTCTCTCGCAAGAGCCCTGACGATCGCGAAGCCGATTCCGCTGCTACCGCCGGTAACGACGACCCTTGTCTCCGATAATCTGCCTTTCACAAGACCACCTGCGCAGTTCTGCATTTGCTCAATGTGGAATGCACTGATAGACTCATGCATCAGCTGTCACTGCTCAATCCACCGGGCACTGCCTGCAGCAAATGCAGGCATGTGCTTTCATTCCACTTATGCTTTTTTGCCGTTGCTGCGCGAAAACATGCTTCTGAGTTCCCTGCCGACTTCCTCTATCTGTTCACCCTTGGCATCCTCTCTCATCTTTCTCAGCGTCGGCATTTCCCTGTAGTATTCGTCCATCCACTCATTTGCAAATGAACCGTCCTTGATGT
The DNA here is from genome assembly GCA_021817225.1 of Thermoplasmata archaeon. Taxonomy (GTDB): domain Archaea; phylum Thermoplasmatota; class Thermoplasmata; order Sysuiplasmatales; family Sysuiplasmataceae; genus JAJZXY01. The sequence goes on along the minus strand of JAKAVR010000026.1, from coordinate 10,264 downwards.
CATCGAGTATCCGCTTCATGCTTTCGTTGACATGCTCATCTATGATCCTGGACCCCCTTGTCCTTCCTCCGTATTCCGCGGTGTTGCTGACATTGTCCCACATGTTCTCAATTCCACCTGCCTGTATGAGGTCAACTATGAGCTTCAGCTCATGCAGCACCTCGAAGTACGCGACTTCGGGCTGGTAGCCTTCCTTGACGAGTACGCTGAACGCCTTCCTTATCAGCTCGGCAACTCCGCCGCAGAGAACAACCTGCTCCCCGAAGTTGTCTGTTTCGGTCTCCTCCCTGAATGTTGTCCTTATCACACCTGCTCTTGTTGCGCCTATCCCCTTTGCAATTGCCAGGGCGGTCTGCAGCCCATTGCCTGAGTAATCCTTTTCCACCGCCACCAGGGAGGGTGTTCCGAATCCCTGAAGGTAAGTGTTTCGCACCATTGCACCCGGCCCTTTCGGTGCCACCATGATCACATCCACGCCCTCGGGCGGGACTATTCTCTTGAAGTGTATGTTGAAGCCATGGCCGAATTCCAGCGTCTGTCCCCTTCTCATGCTGGGGTGAATGTCACTGGCGTACGCATCCGCCTGCACTTCGTCTGGTATGAGAATCATGATGATGTCGGCCTTTTTGACGGCATCACCGACAGCCAGCGGCTTGAAACCGTCCTTCTCCGCCACTTTCCAGCTCTCCCCGTCCCGTCTCAGCCCTACTGTGACATCCAGGCCGGAATCCCTCAGATTGAGCGCCTGCGCCCTTCCCTGTATTCCGTAGCCAATGACGGCGATTTTCTTTCCTTCCAGTACGCCTGTATCCGCGTCCTTATCGTAGAATGTGTTTACCATCTTATCACCCGAGCATTTCCTGCGGTGTCATAGACATTCTGTTCCGTCCCGCCTCTGCTTCGTCTTCCCTTCCCGAATTCTGCACTTCGATGACGCCGTATATCTTCCTCAGGTGCTTGAGCACCTTCATCGCATCTGCGTCGCTTTTCACCGTAATATGAAGGAGGGCGTGATCTCCTTCATGGCTGTAGAGCAGGCGCTCAATCTCTATGTTTCTCCTGCTGAATTCGAATATGGCTCTCTGCAGAGTGCCTTCTTCCTCACTTGCCAAAATTCGCAATTTCACCATCTGTTATGTCCCTCCATTTGCATCTTCCGTAGATCGTCCCGTTCCTTCCAGCCCAGGGAGGAGTCATCGGCAGGCAGTCCTCGTTGATGTCGACGCGCATATCGGCCACAAAGGGGACGGTGCTCGAGAGGCCGATTCTGATTGCCTCTGCCACCTCGCTTGCCCTTTCGACTGTCACACCTGCACCACCCATCGCCTCTGCAAACTTTACGAAGTCGGGGGATATGCTGTAGTCCACAGCGAACAGGTGGTTGTTGTAGAACTGCTTCTGGAACTGCCTCACCATGCCCAGGCTGCCATTGTTGATTACGACAACAAACACCGGAATGTTGTTTTCAACCGCGGTGGAGAATTCGCCGAATGTCATCTGGAATCCGCCGTCTCCTGTAAGGCAGACAACTTTCGTGCCTGGTTCCGCCACTTTTGCGCCCATGGCAGCAGGAAGCCCGAACCCCATTGTTCCCAGGCCGCCCGATGTGATGAATTTCCTTTTCCCGCTTGCCTCAAAGAAGTGAGCCGCAAACATCTGGTGCTGGCCCACATCTGTCGTGAGTATTGCATTGTCAGGCAGCAGCCTCGACAGCTCATGAATGACCTTCTGCGGTTTGAGCGGGCTCTCGATGATATTGTAGTCGCACTGGCAGTATGATTTCATGGCGATGGCCCTTGCAGTCCATCCAGATCTTGCGCTTGCGTTGCTTCTGAGCATCGACTTGAGCGTCTGTACGATGACTGCGCAATCGCCTGTAAGCCCGATGACATTTCTCACATTCTTCCCGAGTTCGGCATTGTCTATGTCGATGTGTATGACTCCTGCCTTGGGGATGAAATCACTTGTCTTCCCGGTTGTCCTGTCGCTGAACCTGGTCGCAACAGCAAGGACAACATCCGCCTCCTCCATGATTCTCGCCGTAGACCTTCTTCCATGCATTCCCGTGGTTCCCATCGAGAGTGGATGATCTTCGGGGACAGCTCCCTTACCCATGACAGTTGTGACAATGGGCGCCCCAAGCATCTCCGCAAGTTCGACAACGCTCTCCCCGCATTTTGCCCACTTGGCGCCGCCACCCACAAGAAGAACGGGCCTGGATGCCGAGTTTAGCATGGCAACTGCATCAGCAATCCGCCCCTTCACCTGCGGAACATGCTCGGCAAATCCCGCAGGGAGGCATGCTTCTCCCGTGAATTCTGAGGATACCGTATCGGATGGTATGTCGATTGCAACAGGTCCGAACCTGCCGCTTGTAGCAACTGCAAATGCCTTTGCGAAGACGGCAGGTATGTCATCGGGGGACCTTAGCTTGAAGTTGCTTTTTGTGACAGGTATCATCATGTCGAAACTGTCTGATTCCTGGAACGCATCGTTTCCCATCATCTTGGTGGAAACCTGGCCGGTCATGCATATAACAGGGGAAGAGTCAAGATAGGCTGTTCCCAGTCCCGTGATCATGTTGGTAGCGCCTGGACCGGAAGTACCGAGACAGATGCCCGGCATGCCAGTCACCCTTGCGAACCCGTCAGCCATGTGGACTGCGCCCCCCTCGTGCCTCGTGAGTATGTGCCTTAAGCCGCTCTCGTGGAGCTCATCGTATATCGCCAGGTTAGCTCCTCCCGGGATGCCGAACAGAAGCTTTGCGCCCTGTTCTTTCAACGTGTTGACTAGAACTTTTGCTCCTCTCATTTTCAGGGCCCTCAGTGGAAAATTTGTGCCGGGCCAATCAGATCAAAATAGAGAATGATCTGATGGCACTGTGGCCGATATCGCTCAAAACCGGGGCACTCACACTTTTCATGGTCCGGTTGCAGTGATCGAAATTCTATAAATAGATTGTGTCGTTATAGCACGGTAAAATTAGGTAAGTTTATTCGTTGTTTGTCGAACCAAACATCGATTGACATCGATTTTATCCTCCAATCTGCAACAGGGAGGACGAGCTTTTTGTCACTCAACAGGGACAGCGTCCAGATTCCCTGAGTTACGTATTGTCGCTCTGAAGAGAAAAGATAATAAAACGGTATTGTGTGATTATCAACATTGAGAGGGATGGAGCATGGACCCTGAACCACTTGCAGTGACCCTGATTATATTCGGAAGTATTCTTTTCAACATCTGGTTTGCATGGGCGGTGTATTACCGCGCAGGAAAGAAGGCAATGGAGAGCAGAAGTCTCTACTGAAGCCGGCCATCCGCGGCAGAACACCTGGATTCCGCATGAATGATCCTGCTTGCTCTATTATAGCTGTATTGTGTAGGACGGTGCGATGAAGTACCGCGAATTCGCAAGAACAGGATTCAAATCATCGGTCATCGGGATGGGCACCTATTACGACTTCGGGTGGATTCTGTCTGCTTCCCTGCTGAGGAGAGGTCCAGGGGCAGATTTGATACTCAAGGCGCTCGAGACTGGGCTGGACAACGGCTTAAACCTGATCGATACCGCCGAGATATATGCATCTGAACGGTTGGTGGGCCGTGCGATAAAAGGAAGGGACAGGGAATCGATTTTCTTGGCGACGAAAGCATTCCCGACACATTTCAGGAAGGAAAAGCTGATCCGTTCCTGCGAAAAGAGCCTCAGGCGGCTCAACACGGACTATGTCGACCTTTATCAACTCCACTTCCCGAGCAGGCGTGTCCCCATTTCCGAAACAATGGGCGCGATGGAGGAGCTTGTCGACCGCGGAAAAGTCAGGCACATCGGTATAAGCAACTTTTCCTTCAAATCGATGCTTGAGGCTGAAAATGCCCTCAAGAAGTACAGGCTGACTTCGACTCAAATGCACTACAACGTGTCCCACCGTCAGGTGGAATATGACATTCTTCCCCACTGCGAGAAGGAGGGGATTGCTCTCCTGCCCTACTACCCTGTGGGCCACGGCAAGCTTGCAAAGAATGATGGCAATTCCGCGAATGCGCTGAGTGCGGTCGCCACGAAGCACAACCTGAAGTCAAATGCGCAGGTCGCACTCACATATCTGATATCAAGAAGCAGCAGCATTTTCCCTATTCCAAGGGCAAGGACTCCCGAGCATGTACTGGAGAATGCAGAGCTTGGCGAGAGCCTGCTGGGGGAAGATGAACTGAAGTATCTCCAGTCTGCATATCCTTCGCCTTCCCCGGCAATGAATGAAGGGTGATAGCAATGGATATTTAATCGGACCGTTTCTTCGGGTCTGATAGGATGAAAGCAATTGTTGTCAAGCCCGGATCGCCGGGAGTCAGTTTGACAGACAGGAAGTCACCCCCAAAGAAAGACGGACTCGTGACACTTACTCCAAGACTGGTTGGCATATGCGGCACGGACAGGGAAATAATCTCGGCATACTATGGCCAGGCACCCCCGGGGGAAGATTTCCTGACCATTGGCCACGAATCGCTCTGCGCTGTTTCTGACCCGGGCAGCAGCGGACTGGAGGAGGGTCAGCTTGTGGTCCCGACTGTCAGAAGATCATGCGGCGTGTGCTGGAGCTGCCTGCATGGCCAGTCAGACATGTGCTTTACAGGCAACTATACAGAAAGGGGGATAAAGGGCCTCGACGGCTATAACTCCGAGACTGTTGTCGAAAGCATGGATTACATCGCTCCCGTCCCTGACGGGATTGGCGATTTTGCGGTCCTGACAGAACCCATGACCATAGGCGAAAAGGCGATCACACAGTCAATTAACCTGCAGAAGAGAGTGGAGTGGGCATGGGACTGCAATGACGGCTTGTCATGCAAGAAGGCCCTTGTTCTAGGGACAGGTCCCGTGGGAATCCTGGCCGCGCTGATAGCGAAGGTGAGGGGGTTCAGGGTATGGGCCGCCGACAGGCATGGCGCTGATACCGAGCGCGCCTCGCTTCTCAAATTGGCCGGAATAGAGCACATAGATTCTCAGACAACTTCGCTTACGGATTACGCCTCGTCGGTTGGCCAGTTCGATATGATTGTCGAAGCGACGGGGGATGCTGCTGTTGGTCTGGACATGATTCCTTCTCTGGGGTCAAACGGCATCATCGCGCTTACTGGCATCCCGGGCGGCTCCCAGGTATACCAGATGCCTGCAGTGCAGATCATGCGCTCCATAGTGCTCAGGAATCTTGTTGTCGTGGGCATTGTGAATGCAAACCTGAGTTATTTCAGGGACGCGTTGAATGACATGGTCTCGATAGAAAAGAAATACCCGGGCGTCCTTGCAAAGATGGTCACGCACAGATTTCCGCCGGAGGAATTCGCAGCAGCATACAGCGAAAAGGGTGCCGACGCAGTCAAGGTGACAATAGACTGGACAAAGTGATAGGATGCCGAGAGACCTTCCTGTTGGCAACGAGAAAATGCTTGTGTCGTTCGACAGCAATTACATCATCAGGGATATCTACTACCCGTACATCGGGAGGGAAAACCACTCCGCGGGCCACGAATTCAGGGTAGGTGTGTGGGTCAATGGACAGTTCAGCTGGGTGGATTCACAGGGCTGGAGCAGGAACCTGAAATACCTGGAAGATACGCTTGTGACAGATGTGACGCTCCGCAACGAAGAGCTGGGCCTTCAGCTGCATTTCAGCGACGCTGTCGACTTCGTCGTCGACGTCTTTCTGAGAAGCATTTCAGTGCAGAGGATATCGGGACCGGATGCAGAGGTGCGACTCTTCTTCCATCACGACTTCCACCTGTACGGCAATGACGTCGGGGATACGGCATTCTATGACCCGCAGCTGAATGCGCTCATACACTACAAGGACAGGCGCTACTTCATAATGGACGGCGGCACCGACCAGGGGGAGAACATATCACAGTTCGCATGCGGGCTCAAGGAGTTCGAGGGGAAGGAGGGTACCTGGAAGGATGCCGAGGACGGCATACTTTCCGGCAATGCAATCTCCGAGGGTTCTGTCGATTCAGTCCTCGGCCTCACGTTCATAATTCCATCGGGCCAGACAAGAAACGGCTTCTATTTCATGGCCGCCGGGCAGGACTACAAGTCAATCGACAAGCTACAGAACCTGGTGAAATCAAGGGGTGTGCAGAAGCTCCTGGACAGGACCGCATCGTACTGGAAGCTCTGGGCAACAAAGGAGAAGAAGAACTTTGCAGACCTGGACGACGGGATAGGGAGGCTCTACAGGCGCAGCCTTCTTTCCATCATGACCAATGTTGATTCGCACGGCGGCATAATTGCAGGCAACGACACAGATCTTCTCAGATTCAACAGGGATACATACAGCTACATCTGGCCGAGGGACGGTGCGCTGGTTGCCATGACTCTGGACAATGCGGGCTACTACGAGCCAGCGGCACGCTTCTACGAGCTATGCTCCGAACTTATAAGCAGCAGGGGCTACTTCCTTCAGAAGTACAATCCCGACGGCTCTTTCGCGAGCAGCTGGCATCCATGGATGCTCAACGGGAAACCATCTCTTCCCATTCAGGAGGATGAAACCGGCCTCGTCATCAATTCCCTCTGGAATCACTTCCAGAGGTACAGGGATGTTGAGTTCGTGAAGCCGATGTACAGGAAGCTTGTGAAGAATTCGGCTGATTTCATGTCCGACTACATCGACAGGGATACTGGCCTTCCCCTGGACAGCTACGATTTGTGGGAGGAGAGAAGGGGGATATGGACTTTCACCGCATCTGCAGTGTATGCAGGTCTGCTCGCCGCCTCGAATTTCTGCAATTCGTTCGGCGAAGCCGCCAACGCCGAGAATTATCTCCGTTCAGCAGAGGGGATAAAGAACGCCATTGTGAAGCATCTCTACAGCACTGACAAGAAGAGATTCTTACGCGGGCTGCAGTTCTCGGGCGAGCAGCCGAGAAAGGAGGACAGCGCCGTCGATGCCAGTCTGGCCGGAATCTTCTACTTTGGCGTCCTGCCGCCGGACGACCCGATGGTCGTGTCCACGATGAATGCTGTAAGGGACAGCCTGTGGGTGAGGGGGCCTGTGGGCGGAATAGCAAGATATGACGGAGACTGGTACCAGAGGGATTCGGCTAGCGGGGACGTTCAGGGAAACCCGTGGTTCATCTGCACCCTGTGGCTTGCGGACTGGTACACTGCCCTTGCCTCGGACCGCAAATCTCTTTCAAAAGCGGCAGAGCTGCTTCAGTGGAGCGCCAAGTATGCAATGAAGAGCGGCATACTTGCAGAGCAGCTTGACCCGCGCAACGGCAACCCGATCTCTGTCTCACCCCTGACCTGGAGCCATGCCGCTTTCGTTGATGCAGTCGACAGGTATGTTTCCAAGGCGTCATCGCTCAGGAGCTGACAAAATGGTCCGCGGGCGCAGAATAATAGATGTGTCGGTTGCACTGACGGAAGGAATGCCCATCTACGAAGGCAATCCTCCCTTCAGCGTAAGCTGGGCCATGAGCAAGAGACGCGGTGATCAGGTGAACCTCACCGAGTTGAGGGAGGGAGTCCACACAGGGACGCATGTTGATGCCCCATACCACTTCATCGAGGAGGGCAAGAAGATAGATGCCCTTCCGCTGACCGATTTCTTTGTCAGTGCACATGTAATCGAATGCAGGGGAAAAACTGTGGGCGAGCGCGTCCTGAGCGGAAAGCGGATCAGGAAAGGGGAAGGCGTTCTCTTCAAGACACGCAACTCGGCAATGTATGACATGCCTTTCACAAGGGATTTCGTCTACCTTGAAGGAGGAGTTGCGGAAAGGCTCGTAGAGCTCGGGGTTTCGGTCGTCGGCTTGGATTATCTCTCCGTTGAGGCATTTGGCTCACATGACGCTCCGGTGCACAACACTCTCCTGTCACACAACATACCTATCATCGAGGGCTTGTGCTTCAAGGGTGTCAAGGCAGGAAGGTACACTCTTGCAGCCTTCCCCCTCAGGCTTGCTGGCAGGGAGGCCGCCCCTGCAAGGGCAGTGCTCTTCTCTCCGCCGTTAAGGGACTTCAGTTGAAAAAGCCATACTTGCTCCGCTCCCAGCCTGCGCACTGATTTGTGCCGAAAGGAAATGCGACTGGCTGTCATCAAAAAGTTTAATCTATGCCGACTATCAATCACGATCAAGTGTTTTGTATGGCGGTAGGAAATTACTATTCAAACCGGATGGGATTGACGCATGCAAATGCCACTGCATTCTGCCTCCGCAGGGTGCATTCGGATTTGAGTGTTTATGCGGTGAATTCACCGATCCTGTGCGGCGTTCGGCGGGCAGTGGCTGAAGAACCAATTTGCAAGATATGATTCAATGGCTGCTGTAGATTTCAGTTACAATGGCAGGGGCCTCAGGGCAGAGGAAGGCATAACAGTTGCAGAAGCGCTCAGGTCAAACGGCATCAGGCTCGGCGGTCGCAGCATGCGCCTCCGCATCTGGAGGGACGAGTACCATCCCTTGAAGGAAGTGCCTTCCGCATGGGTGAGCATTGATGGGACAGCCAACATCAACGCCTACAGGGTAAGGCTGAAAGGTGGAATGAAGATTGCTTCACAGACAAGGAGAAGCCTGCTTGCGCTAATAGGGCGTTATTCGGGGACAGGCTTCTACTACAGGAATTTCACCCGCTCCGAATTTGCAAGAAATTTCTTCTTTGAGAGGGTGAAGAAAGTAAACGACTACGGTGGGCCGAATGACCCCTGGAAATCTTCGCCCGGTGCGGTCAGTGAGCTTGTATTCGAGCCGTCTGAGGAGATGGCTCCCGATGTCCTGATAGTGGGTGCAGGTAGATCGGGGCTTGCGGCACTGGCGGCGTTGAACCTGCCTGAGGGCCGCAATGTCATTGTGATGGACGCACTGCCCAGGGAGATCATCGAGGGCAATTTCAGGCAGCTGGTACTTGACATGAAGGGTGATGCATTTCCGCCGGAGCTTTGTCCTGCGGCTGCAGACACTCTCGACGGGCTGCTGAAGAAGAAGAATGCAACACTCCTTGACGGAACAACTATATTCGGTGCATTCGAGGGCGGTGAATATACTGCAGCCAGGGGATATTCCAAAATCCTCCTGCTCAAACCGTCCGCGGCAATACTGTGCACAGGTTCCGAGGAAGTCAAGCCGGTATTTCAGAAGAATGACATACCGGGGGTTATCACCTCAAGAACACTGCTTTCCATGCCACCGAACCTGTTTCAGGACAGAAAACTCCCCGTGCTTTGCCTGGAGGCGCCTCTGTCTGTGAACTACCTTTCGAGGGTATCTGCCGTTGTGAAGCCCACACACGTTTTCCTCTCCTTCAACGCCGACGAAGAATACGCGGCACAACTCTCTTCAGTCTTCGGCATTGCAGGACAGGATATAGTGTCGGGAAGACCTTCAGCAGCTTATGGCACATACAAGGTGGAAACGCTCACAGTCTCACTCGCAGGCGGTGGCACGAAACAGTTTCCGACAGACCTCCTTGTCCTTGCAGGCAGAAGACAACCAAGGTCCGAACTTGCGCTCCTGCTTTCGCTGAACAGCATGATTGATGCGGAGACCGGCATGCCCGTTCCTGCAGTGAACGGGGGGATGCTTTGCGGCGGAGACGTCTATGCATGCGGCTCTCTTGTCTACCAGGACAGGACCCGCTCTGTCGCTTCCGCCCTTGTGGCGGCTGAAAGCGTTTCAATCAAGCTGGGAATGAAGGGAAGGAGTGAACTCATGCCATCCCTGAATGAAGCAATGACGAAAAGGGCAGAAATCAAGGAGTTGGCACATGGGCAGCCAGGAGGGAAGGCAGTTGTCTGTCCGTGCCTTGACGTCACAATCGGCGACATGCGCAGGCTGTACTCCGAGGGTTATGAAACAATCAACAGGATGAGGCGTTTCTCCGGCCTGTTCATGGGTCCGTGCCAGGGTGCCCGGTGCTACAGGAATGTGTTCGAAGAATACCATTCGATATCGGGGAAGCAGATAGACCTTCCGACGGTCAGGCCTCCCCTCGTGCCTGTGTATCTCGGGGCGCTTGCGCTCACGGATATTCCAATCGAGGAGGAGAAGAAATGACGGAGCAGTTCGACGTTGCAGTAATAGGCGCAGGAATTTACGGCCTGATGACCGCCCACAGGCTCCTGACAATGGGAGTCGGGAAGGTTGCCGTCTTTGAAATGAACTATATCGGGAGCGGTCAGTCAAGCAGGAACGCGGGCGGCATAAGGGCCCAGTTCGCAAATCCACACACAATAAAGTTCATGGTGGCTGCGGAGAACGAGTG
>JAKAVR010000087.1 GCA_021817225.1 Thermoplasmata archaeon | reverse complement strand
GTGAACCGAAACCCATGTTGCACCGGAAATTGCGTTGAGCAGCGCGTTGAGTATGGGCCAGTCTGCAATTGCGTCGCTTCCGTCCTTCATCCTTTCAGTCTCCCTGAAGGGAGATGCCACCGAACCTGTATCATGATGGTCCCGGCCGATTGCGACGGGTGCGGAGACTTCTCCGCTGCGCACAAGCCTGTTTATCATCAATCCCATCTTCTCCCTGTCGCCGTACTTCATGTAGCATATCCTTGCGGGCAGGCCCTGGAAATGCACCTTCTCGGATGCAAGATTAATCCATTTCCTGAGATGCGGATCGTCAAACTCGCGCAGTATTTCGCTGTCAATCCTCCTTATGTCTTCGGGGTCGCCGGAAAGTGCGACCCATCTGAAAGGTCCGGAGCCGATGGAGAAGAGCGGCCTGATGTACGCAGGCACATAGCCCTCGATTTCGAACGCGTTCCTGAGTCCTCCCTCCTGCGCCCTCGTCCTGATGTCGTTTCCATAATCAAAAACACAGGCTCCCTGAGACTTGAACCAGAGCAGCGCGTCTGTCTCGAGCACGATGCTTCTGTAGACGGCCTGCTTGTACTCATCAGGCTTCTCCCTTCTCAGCACATCTGCATCCCCTGGCGAGTAGCCTGAGGGAATGTAGCCGCGCATTATGTCGTGGGCTGCAGTCTGATCCGTGACTATATCCGGCACTATCTTCCTGCGTACCAGCTCAGTGTAGATGTCACATGCGTTTCCGAGAAGGCCGATGGACAGGGGGCGACCCGAAGCAAGCGCCTCATCCTTCATCCTGAGTGCATCGTCCAGATTACCGGTCCATGTGTCGAGATACCTGTCCCTGAGCCTGCGCTCTATTCTTGAAATGTCCACCTCGACTATTATCCCGACGCCCTCGTTCATTGTGATCGCGAGGGGCTGCGCCCCTCCCATCTCGCCAAGCCCTGAAGACAGAATCCACTTGGATGCAAGTGTTTCAGCCCTGAACGCCTGCGAGGCGATTGCATGCAGCGTTTCGTAAGTTCCCTGCAGAATCCCCTGCGTCCCGATGTAAATCCAGGAGCCTGCGGTCATCTGGCCGTACATGGTGAGCCCCTTTGCCTCAAGGTCCCAGAATATGTCGTCCGTTGCGAACCTCGGGACGATCTGTGAATTCACAATAAGCACCCTTGGCATCAAGGAAGATGTCCTGAATATTCCGACCGGTTTGCCGCTCTGGACAAGGAGAGTTTCGTCATTTTCCATGCTTTTCAGCGCATCCACTATCCTGTCAAAAGCCTCCCAGCTGCGCGCCGCCTTTCCCCTGCCCCCGTATACTATGAGATGCTCAGGATCGCCCGCCACTTCCGGGTCGAGGTTGTTCATAATCAGTCTGAGCGCCGCCTCCTGCCCCCATCCTTTGCAGTTCAGCAATTTTCCCCTTGGTGACCTTACATTTGCATGATCCACTGACATGACCGCTGTAAACAATGTCTTCTTAATTCTTAGTGTTTGTTGCCGCTGTGCCCGCATCCCCTCCCCGACTGCTTCACCCCTGAGGAAAGGCTAAATAATGAATTCAGTTTCAATTTGCCTTGCCCTGGTTACGATAATGATGGACAACAGCGCAGCGGTGAAAAAAGCACTCTGGTTCTACAGGGATGAGGTAAGGGACTGCACCATCTACGGTGCACTGGGGAAGTCAGAACAGAACGAGGAGACGGGGAGGTACCTCGCGCAGCTCGGTGAGATGGAGAAGGGGCATGCTGTATTCTGGAAGAGTTTCCTTTCCGGGCTCGGCGTGGAGAATATCTCTTACACCTATCCACGTTACAAGCTTCTTTTCATAAAGCTGGTCAGGAGGCTCTTCGGCCTTCCGATGGTTATACGCATTTTCGAGAGGGGTGAGGAAAACGTCATCGCCGAGTACAGGGAGTTCCTGCTTGAAAGCGGCATAGGGAAGGAAGATGCAGACAGGCTCCACGGGATAATTGTGGATGAGATACTGCATGAAGACTACTTCGCCAACCAGCTTGTGAGCATGTCAGGCAGACTCGAGTCTGTGAGGGATGTGTTTTACGGCATGAGCGACGGCCTGGTCGAAGTCCTCGCAGCCGTGGCCGGTCTTGAGCCGGTCGTCAAGACGCCGGTGCTAGTTGCGGCTGGCGGCCTTGTTGTAGGTATTTCAGGCACTCTGTCCATGGCAATAGGGGCTTACATGTCCACGAAAGCGCACATGGAGATAGAGAAAAGGCAGAGCGACAGGGTCGCAAGGGAAATAGATCTTGTAAGCCACGAAGAGAAAGTCACCAGGCTGAAGGGCCTCCTGCAGGACATGGGTTTCAAGGGAGAATACATCTCACAGGCTGCCGAGTCGATTGCAAGCGAAGGTGAAAATGCAACAGACTTCTTTGTCAGGAACAAGCTTGGAAGATCAAGGGAAAGCAGCGAGAACCCGCGGAAAGCGGGCCTGCAGACGGGCCTCTTCTATCTCATCGGTTCCGCCTTCCCCATACTGCCTTTCGCCTTCGTCGGCGGCACGCTTGGACTTGCGCTTTCGGTCATCGCGGTGGCATTTGCGCAGATGACAGCTGCCAGCATCATAGCTCTGTCAAGCGACACCTCGATCCTGCGCAAGGTCGGTGAGACTGTTGGCCTGACGCTTGGCGCAGCGGGTGCAACGTACATCCTCGGAACACTGCTCTTCACACTGCTCAGGCTGCCGAGCATTCCTTGAACGTTCAACGTCCGGGTTCGGTGCAGTTCCAGCCTTTCAAGAGTACCGGTTTGCTTGATAGTGATCGGCAGAATGCCGAACATGTCAGATAGATGAAGGCTGTCACAGGTATGGGGAAGTGAAGCGTGTAGAATGCCAGGCTTCCTGAACCGGCCAGGAAGATGAGCATCCCGTGTATTACTGCCATATCTCTCGTGTCTTTCCTTCGGGTGGTCAAAATTGAGGGATAGAAAGAATGCCACACCGGGTGACAGGAAAGGATGGGCCGCAAAGAGAAGGAAGATGATCAGCACCGGGACAGATAAGGGCATGATGTTCAACAGCAGGTCATCTGCCGATTTAATTTCGTATGGTTCTTAATTTCAAACCGTTTTATATTCGCGTTAGTATATGCCGTGTCGTCAAATCATTGAACCGGCTGAACAGTCGTCTTTGCTCTGCATGTACATCGACTGGCTCAGCCAGTCCATCTTCGACGAGGTCTGGCAATGGCTGCAACACTTAGCGTGTCCCCATTACTCACGATAGGAATTTTATTCTTCTTTGCAAAGGTAATGGGAATACTGCTAAAGCGCGTCGGCATCCCGACAGTTGTCGGGGAGATAATAGGCGGCATGATAATCGGGCCCTTTGCCATCGGCGGCCTGCTCAACCAGCTGTTCAATGCGACTATCATCAACGTGGATTCCACTGTAGAGCTCTTCTCACAGGTCGCAGTAATACTCATCATTTTCTCCGCAGCGGCCGAAAGCGGCATGTCAGGGCTCAGGAGGGCGGGGTTTGAGGCGGTGCTCGTCGCTATCGGCGGTGCCGTTCTCCCCTTCATCATGGGATTCTACTTCTTCTTTGCAATAGGGAGATCCCTCCCGGCCGCAATCCTGCTCGGATCGACAATGGCCGCAACCAGTCTCGCCGTCACTGCTCAATCATTGAGCAGGCTTGAAGAAAGATATGGCGAAGAGGTGGATCTAATAATCAGCTCTGCGGCAATTGATGACATCGTCAGCATTATAATACTGGCAGTCGCCCTGACAATCCTGACAACAGGAACCATTCAGCCGGCGGATGTTTTCCTGATAGTGGTCGGGACAACGGTCACATGGTTCATAATGCTCATCGCCTCGCTTACAGTGATACCGCAGTTCATCAAGGTGATATCAAGGCTGAAAGATGAGAGCCTGCTCGAGTCTGCCTCGCTGGCAATTGCGTTCGCTCTGTCCTCAATATCCACACTGGCCAACCTTTCTCCCGTGGTCGGCGCATACCTGGGCGGGCTGTCGATGAGCAGAACACAGGCGAGGGAACATGCAATGAAGTTCACGAATGCCCTCAATAGCGCTCTTGGCCCGCTTTTCTTCGCAGTCATCGGTGCAGAGCTGAATTTCATCACATTCTTCAATATATATGTCCTGCTTGGGATAATCGCGCTCAGCGCGATCGCAGTGGTAGGGAAGGCAATAGGTGCCGGAATACCTGCCATGGTGAAGTTCCGCGAGTTCCAGAGTGCCTTCAGGGTCGGGGTGGCGATGATACCAAGGGGAGAGGTGGGGCTTGTGATTGCAGGTATTGCGCTTCAGAGGGATATTCTGTCCCAGTCGCTGTATGCGGAGATCATCGGAATGGTGGTCGTCACCACGATCATAGGGCCTATCGGCCTTGAAAGGCTCTATCACGTCGGCAGGAGCGCAAGATGAAGGTTCATACGCTTTCCTCGACACCCAGCAGCGGGTATCGCAGCGGTATCCTGGGCACAACTTCCTTGAAGACCTCTATTGTCTTCTCAATGTCCTCTTCAGTGTGCATGACCGAAACGGTCCACTGTTCGTCCGCACCGGGTCCCGCAGGAATAACTCCCCTGTTCATCATCGAGAGGTAATAGTAGTTCCATCTGCCTATATCTCCCCTGAGAAATTCCCTCCAGTTCTGAGGCTGGGACATGTTGAATGAAATCGCACCGCTCAGGCCGGCAAGTGGTATCGTCGACGGTATTTCGTATAGCTGCAGCAGGTCATTGTATCCTTCAGCCATGGTTTCTGAAAGGCGTTGAGCCTTCTCCACAGCCTGCCTTGTGAGCACATCCCTGAGTGAAGTGACCACCGCGCTCATGCTGAGCGGATTCGAATTGAAGGTGCCTGCGTGCGATATTGCGCCAGGACCGACATTTTCCATTATCTCCTTCTT
>JAKAVR010000025.1 GCA_021817225.1 Thermoplasmata archaeon | reverse complement strand
AGCCGGATGTCGCCCCTGGAAGTCAGCGCCTCGAATCCTTTTCCCCTGAGGAAAGAGACAATGCCGTCAAGAAAGTGAATATGCTGCGCTGTTGTCACCACACCAACACGGCCCGAAAGAAAAGGCAATGCCTTATCCACCACGGGCAGCGGGTCCACGTCGAGGTACAGATTCGCAAAATGCATCTTCGGAATGGCGCCTATGCTCGGCATTTCCGTGTGGCCGAACTGTATAACGAGGTCGGCGAGGCCGAAGAGATGCGTTGGTATGTCACATGCGCCGAAACAAGGCTCAGAGTCAATGATCACTTCAGCGCCTGTTGCCTTCTCAACTTTAGCCGAAACACCTGAAGCAAAAGTCCTGAGGCCCTCCGGCAGCTGTATCGCTACCGTCCTTGCATTCCTCTTTCTTGCATAGTGGGATATGGCCTCGAAATCAACTAGGAATTTTGAGCCTTCCACGACAGGCTGAAGAACCATCTGCTCTCAAGTGTTTTCAACCGAACCTGATAATTAAGCCTTTGCTGCCAACCCGCGATTTTCCAAAAGGTGACTTCGATGCACCTTAGCAAGCTAATGGAAAGGAGCCAAAGACAAGCAAACACGCTGCTCAACAATTTACCGGGCAAATTCTGTCAGATGTATTTCTTCCTTGAGACTATGATCGAAAAGTCGCCGAAATTGCTGAAGGGGATGATGTCGCTAAACCAGGCATCCGCACGCAGCAAGATATCGACTGGTATATGTAGTGCCTTGAGCTTGTGAAAGAAGTCAGGCGGAGGAGCTATAACCGGTACGCCACAAATACTTTCAATGGTGAAACTGCCTCCTAGCATATGCTTGAAATCTCTGACAGAATATGACATTGTATCGATGAAAAATCTGCTGCTGCCCTTCAGGCTTATTCCATTGAACCTCGATAACAGTCTCCTCCATCTGAGGGTCAATCCGTAGAAAAGAATCTCGAACAGGCAGAACCTGTTCCAGACTCCTGCTACAAAGTACCCACCCGGTTTGAGAACCGTTCCAACACCGCTAATGAATTCAGCGACGTTCGGCTCTGAGTTTATTGCACCAAAAGTGGAGAATACGCCGTCAAACAGTTCACCTTTTCCGATCATTTTGCCTATGTCGGCTGCTTTGCCAACAAAAGTGCTCAAATTGGCAGAAACACCTTCTGCCTCTGCCTTCCTTTTCAGTGTTTCAATCATCATTGAGGATATGTCAACTGCTTGAACCCTTATGCCTCTGCTCAGAAGTCTTATGGTTTCCTGTCCCGTTCCGCAACCCACCTCCAAAACAGTGTCTCCAGGAGCAAAGAGACCAAGTAGTATGCCCGAAGAAGTTTCACGCATGTAATTCTCAATGTCATTTTCCTCTATCTTCTCGTCGTACTTTGATGCATACCAGTCGAAATTCGCCTGCAGCCTCCTGTAATAGGAATCGTTTCCTTTCATGGCTACCAGTATTCCTGAGCTGTGAATGTATCAAGGCAACAACTTATCGGCGGGCGCCTATCATTATCACCTACAGTCATCATATACCAGCACTTCTCGTAATCTTCAATCCTTCGACGAGCCCCTGCACGACATTTAGGAGTAAAGAAAACCTCCTTGAACCTCCGTTGGCGACATAGGCAGCTGTATTCGGAAGCAGAAACCGGAGGGACCTCAAGATAGCCTTCAGCCGGAAGAAAGGGGTATCAGGATGGAGTCGATGCATCAGCACAAACCAGTCCCGGACTTCATGGAAGACCCTGTCCGGATCCTCCATCGCATGGTATGCCCAGAAAGATCTGTCTTGCGGCAGAGAGACATCATGATATATGAAGGACCCTGTGTCTGCCTGTACTTTCCAGCCAGAAAGCTTCAGCTTCTGGCACAGATATGCACTGCTGTTTACTCGGAGCGATTCATCGAAACCGCCTGTGCTCTCAAGTGCAATTCTCCTCACTATGCATGCGTTTGGAAGTGCATCTGTTTCCTGTAACTGACCCTCCAGTAGTGAATTTCTGGGCAAGTTTCTTCCGACCAGTACAAAGGACCACCTGTTGCCCGCAAGCGGTGTGGAGTACACCCAAACTATCTCTCTGTTTCTCTTGTACAGTACGGCGGGCATCAGCGCAGCGGTGTCTGGCAAGGAGAAGATGTGTGAGCAGAGCGGTTCAAATGTCTCAGTTTCCACGACATTATCATCATCTATAAAGAAGACGAACTCCGATCGAGCGATCCGCCATCCGGCATTCTTCGCTGCCGATATGAGCACCCTGGAGTTCAAGACAACGTGCCTCACTGGTATGTCACCAGTGAAATTCGGTAGTTGAAGCGGCACTTCCGAATCGTCCACTACAACAACCTCCGTCACGTAAGGAAGTGCGCAGACTCCAATGCTGCCAAGGAGGTTATTGAGCCTGTCGTACCGATTGTGAGTGGGCACTACTATTGTTACGGTGCCACGTCCAGCTGCCATCAGTCATTCGAAACGAGGATAAAGTAGATAAACAGGTTGTGGTGGAAATGTCGTCGGCAGACGCAAGTCATCTTAAGTGCTCATCGCCGCAGCAGGATGGCCGTTCCTGTACCTGAAGTATGAAAGATAGGATATTACAGCAGAGACACTGGACTTCCAGTCATAGGTTTCGGTGAGCTGCTTTACGACTGAAGGATTGTCTAGACCAAGGTACCTGACTAGGCCTCCGTATGCCCTGATTTCCGCTGCGACGCTGTTCCGCAATGTCCTTTCTTCGACTGGTAGAGCCTCCATATATCGCAATTTCTGTATGCCATACTTCAGCCTGAAAATTGCCCAGGATGGGCTGCCGCCCATGAATAGCTCAGAAAGCGACTCAAGAAGAAGAGAGAACATTACAGCTGGCCTAGCCAGTGGTTTGTCCGGATCGCCGATTAATTTTTCAACATATAGAGGTCTGACGCTCGCTTTTCCAAACTTGATTGTAAGTGAATTCGCGAGGTACTGTCCTGTGAATGGCCTTTCAAGTGACTCAATTGTGAAGTATCTGTCCCGTCTTGATCTGCTTTCAAGGAAGCTGGAAAAGACGGCATCATGCATTATGCAGAATTTCCTGCTGGGAAATCCCACAGCACCATCAACCAAAGGAAACGAAAAACTAGGTCCGTCAAATCTCAGTTTCTTAGGATTATAGAGCCTCAGCAACCGTCTGTAGGTGTTCAGATCCAGTTCATTCCTGGCAATAGAGCACGCTTCATACATATCAAAGTCATGTATATTCTCCAGCAGGCATGAGGAAATCCGCTCGTCCGTGTCAAGCTCGAAAACTCTATCTGTACGCATGAGTGAGGATGCAAACGGTCTAAGGAGGTCTGTATCACCGAGCGGAATTGCCCTGTTGATCGCAGCACCACTGTTGATGATCTCAGAGGAGTATACACTGTAATGAACTGGATCGGAGCTGTCCAAGAGCATTACGCTGTCAAAGAATCTGCCGTAACTATGTATTCTCTCCAATGCTGCATCAAGATCGTTCCGAGTGAAAATCAGCAGTGTGATTGTTGTCTTTTCCACCATATTCTGAACGCCAGTAGCAATGCTTGTACTGCTGATGGAAAATAAAGTAATGCCTAGAAAGCCTTTCCGTGAGTGCAGGTAGGGGTTTCAACATAACATATAGTCAATTATCCAGCGGGAGAAAAACAGACTCATTGATTGCGGGCTAGATTGTCGTCATCTTGGTCATCATTGCTTACCTATCACCCACTCTGGTCCGTGCAAGAGAAGAGCTGCCGTTTGCAGCAATCAGCCATGCGGACCCATTTCCCGTGGCCGTGCTCGGGATATACTTTTTCACAATGCTGGGCTTCATTGCTTGCATCTACGTATTCTCAAGGAGAAGAGGGGTGATGGCTGTCACAGGCATTGCATTTTATGAAGTGATCTACGTCTTGACCAACTCAATCTTCATGGGTGAAATTTACCTTATTGTGCATGCACACGGCTTCACTACAAGCGGATGGGAAGGTTTGTGCCATGGTTTGTAGTTGAGTGCGGCATCGCGCCCATCGCAGCTGCGGCACATCGGGATTTTCAATTGACCAAGACTGGCATCGCTGCCCTATTCCTTTTTCTTTGCTCCCTCCTAATATGGGCTGGACTGCTTGATTTTCATTACCCGCCTTACTACAACACTCTACCCGTGTTTCTCGTCAACACAGGATGTCAATGTTATTATCCAGAGTGAACGTTAGGCATTCAACTGGGCGGTAGAGATACCGCCGGAGGCGGTGGCTGAACATGAAGTTCATATCAGAGAGGCATAGCATTAAGCTGCTGTTACATGAGAAGGGGGCAATCCTTTCACTCACCACGAAGCGATACTCGTATCTTTTCTTCATATCGAAGAGGTTTATCGGCATGAAGAAGGTTGTGACTGCAGACAGGATAGTGGCACAGGCCGGGTATGATGTTCACAACACACTAGACTTGATAAAAAGAAGATATGGATGGTAGCCGGAAAACCGTTTCCGGCTCTGCGCCTGATCAGCTTAAATCCATATTGCACATTGACTTGACAGAAATCAATGGCAGCCAGGCAGACGACAGTGCCACCCGAACTTGTATTCGCAAGGCAGAATTTCGCAGAATACTACTCAAGAAACACTCTGCTTCCCGTTCGTCAGCTTGCCGCACGTGAATTTGGTTTTATGTTTTTTGACAGGACTTACGTTCACAGGCATATCGGATTCTCCGACATCCCACACCTCATGAAATACATTTGCGAGAAAGCACCGTCGCATGTATATTATTCCGCTGCCTGCTATGAAAGGCCGGACGCCGGAACTATGGCCGAAAAAGGATGGACAGGAGCGGATCTCATATTTGACCTTGACGCAGACCATGTCCGTGGATCGGAGAAGCTGCCGTACGAGCAGATGCTGGCAAGGGTCAAGGCAGTGCTGATAAGGCTGTACGACGAGTTTGTGTGCTCGGATCTGGGCTTCGGCGAGAGGGATACAGAGATAGTTTTCTCGGGGGGGCGAGGCTACCACATCCACGTTTATGGTGAGGATGTGAAGAAGCTGGGAAGCCATGAGCGAAGGGAGATAGTCGATTATGTCACTGCCGGGGAGCTGGATCTGGACATACTGCTGTCATCAAAGGCTATCGAGACAGAAAGGAACAGGAAACAGTTGAAAAGCACAAGGCTTCCTGCACTGTCGGAAGGGGGCTGGTACGGAAAAACAAGAAAGGCGCTCAACATGCTTCTTGAACAGCTCCTTTCGCTTCCGGAGGAAGGGGCCATCGAACTGCTTGTTTCAGCCGGCATAAAGAAAAATCAGGCTGCCCGGATATATCGCCAGGTCCAGGACAGGGGAGGAAGGGAGAGAATGCTCAGTGAGAACATACTGGATGCTCTTACTGACAGGGACGATGACCTGAAGAAATTCAAATCGGTGCTGCAGTCAAAGGCGGTTGAATGGCTTGGTGGCCAGACGGATGAGCCTGTCACAAGCGACACACACAGACTGATCAGATTGCCGGGTAGCCTCCACGGAAAGACTGCGCTCAAAGTGGTCTCACTGACAAGGGACCAGCTGGCCACCTTTGATCCACTTAGGGATGCCGTTCCAGATTTCGGAGATGAGACCGTCTTGGTCCACTCTGCCAGGGAATTCGTTGCGGAACCCCTTGGAGGGCATGCGTTGGCAATAAGGGAAGGGCTGAATGAAATACCTCTTCCGCTTGGCCTTTTCCTTATTCTGAGAAGGCAGGTTACAATCGCGCCGAAGCAGTGAAGGCGATGGTCGCCCGGATTTTCCTGTGATAATTGACTGAAAACCTATTTAAAAAGCGGCCTATGATTACAGACGGCATCAAATGAAAGCGATGGAGCTAGAGCACGATCCGCGTCTGGCGAGGATACTGATGACCAGGCGCATGCTTTTCAGCATACAAGGGGCATTCATAGGACTGTTCACTTTCTATATACTGATATTGAACGGTCTGCTCCTTGCACCTCTGTTCGTGCCGCTGTATAATGCTGTGCTTCTTGGGGCCCTTGTTCTCCTGATCGTTTCTGTGGAAAGGATTTTCTTCTTCAGGCTATGCATTGTTTACGGCAAGAGGGACTCGGCCAAATTCCTGATCTCCAGGAAGAGATTCAGGAGCTCTGTTGTGATGATCGCAATTGCAGTGCTGATTTCTGCCGGCCTTGTGGTTCTTACATTTACCCCACTCCTGAACCAGTCGGGAAGCGAAAGCGGCCAGATAGGCACAATTGAGTTCCAGAGTAACAACGTATTCGCCCTGAACACTGTCGGGACGGTGACGCTGACAAACCTCGGAATAAACAACCTGACATTCTTCATAGTGAGTGCGAATGACTACTATGCGACGGGGGCTTCGGCGCAGCATGCGAATGAAAGCGCGCTGCTGCAGCTCAGTCTGAACCAGGGCAATGATTTCGTCTCGCCGGGCGGAAGCACGACTGTATCCATTCTGACCAATCTGAACACTCAGTACTTTATTGTGATATTCCCTTCAGCAGGATCGGTGAATGTGAATTTCGTCCTGGGCATGAAATCTATGCCTTCGCTGTTCTATGCCATGCTGATGACTTTTGCCGCAATACCTGTATCTGGCTACCTTGCAGGTTATGCCAGGATTCAGATGAAGGTTTTGAGACCGGCTACGATATTTGCCTGAGATGCCTTCTCATGCCAGACCGGTCCCTTGAACGAGAAAATGTTTAATTACACAAGCGGTTAGAGAGAAGGAAGACAAGGTGATTGCGATGAAGGCATTCGAAGTGAAGGGGACATTCAAGGCTACTGAACGTGCTTGGCAGTCGTTTACACTTCAGGTGGCGTCCGAGGACGGGCCTGGAGCCGAAGAAAAAGTGAAGACACTGCTTGGCAGCAGGCACAGGACACCAAGGCGTTCGATCAAGATAGAAAACATCAGGGAGATAACGGGAAAGGAGATAACCGACCCTGTTGTGAGGCACCAGGCAGGTGCTAAAACTTGAATGAAGAGGAGCTAAGGCAGACGCTTGCAGTAATGGACAGCCTGAAGGAGCAGGTGGAGGCACTATCTGAGCAGTTGCAGCTCATTCAGGACTCGGTGACAGATTTTTCAAGGGCGAAGGAGACCGCCAAAACATACACGACGACGGACAGTGACACGGAAATGCTCGTGTCCGTTGGAGGCGGGGTGTACTTGCCCGCAAGGATATTGAACAGCGGCAAGGGACTCCTTTACACTGCATCTGGCTATACTTTCGAAGAGCCCATTCCAAAGATCATTGAGATTGTAGACGGAAGGATCAAGGAACTCGTGGATGCCTCCCAGAAGGTGTACCAGAGGATGACGGAAATGCAGAACCAGCTCGGCTCGCTTCAGGCAATGGTGGAAGAGGAAGCAAGGAAGGAGCAGGGCCGAGTAGGTTGAGCAGAGATGTTCACAGCCCTGAAGAAGAGACTCGGGCTCCTGAAGAAGAGCGACACAGAAGAGCTCATGGAAAGTGGTCTGGGCGATCAGGGGAAGAAGATCAAGGAGGACAGCCTGCAGGACATATGCTGGGAGCTTGAAATGGCTCTCCTGGAATCGGACGTGGCTGAACCGGTTGCGGAGCAGATCATAGCTGAGCTGAAGGGCAACCTTTCCGGAAAGCGCTTAGCAAGAGGGTTTGATCTTGAGAAGGCAATCGAGGGCTCCCTGAGGGACTCGATAAGGGCCATACTTTCCACCAATGCAGTTGATTTTTACAGTGCGGTATCCGGTGTTCCGAAGCCGGTCATCATCATGTTTGTGGGTATCAACGGGACGGGCAAGACAACCGCAATTGCAAAACTCGCCTCAATGCTCAAGGAGAAGGGGAATACTGTGATAATAGCCGCGGGAGACACGTTCAGGGCGGGTGCAATTGAGCAGCTCAAGGTCCATGGGGATACTCTTGACATCAGGGTTGTTTCGCACGAACACGGGGGCGACGCGGCGGCAGTCGCGTTCGATGCCATCGACCATGCACGGGCGAGGCACAGGGATTTCGTCCTGATTGACACCGCGGGCCGCATGCAGACAAACAGCAATCTCATGGACGAGATGAAAAAAATAAAAAGGGTCGCAAATCCGCACTTTGTTGTTTTCGTGGGCGACTCGCTCGCCGGAAATGACATGGTCGAACAGGCAAAGGCATTCGATGCGGCAGTCGGTATAGACATGGTCATACTGACAAAGATAGATGCTGACGCAAAAGGGGGCAGCGCACTGTCCATAGCGAGGACCGTCGGCAAGCCGATTGTGTTTCTCGGCACTGGGCAGAAGTACGGCGACCTGATGAAATTCGATGCGGAGTGGATGGCTGAAAGGCTCGTCTCCGCCTCCTGAGGTATCAGGAGACGAACATGCTTGCCATCACTTCGGCGTCAGCAACCATGTTTTTCACAGCAGAGTACTCGTTCGGCTGGTGGGCCATTCCATCCTCCGTGCTCCAGACTGCCGCCTGAAATCCCCTTGCCCTGACTATGTTTGCGCACGTCCCGCCGCCTATGCCAACGAACCTCGGCTCAATGCCCCTTACCCTCCTAATGGCTTCGGCCGTCTTGACCGATATAAGGCTGTCCTTCGAAGTGGGCCCTGCCGCAACGCTCTTCCTGAAGACCTCGACCGAAATTTTTGCACCCGTCTGCCTTGTGAACACTTCTGCAATGCTGCGCATGTCGGAGAGTATCTTGCTGATGTTGTATGAAGGCAGTATCCTTGAGTCGATGTAGAACTCGTCTGTCCCGGGTATTGTGTTGACATTGTCAACATTCGCCATCTGCCTTGTGGGCTCGAAAGTGGAGTGCGGCACAGGATTGAAGAGGTTGTCCACTGCGGAGTATCGTGAATACAGGTAGTCCCTGATGAAAACGAGAAACCTGGAAGCGGCAACCTTGGCATTTACGCCGGTGTTGGGCATGCTTGCATGAGTCTGGACCCCTTCTGTCCGTATCCGTGCCCAGAGGGAGTGCTTCTCTGCGATCTCTATCTCGTCCCCTGTCCTGCTTCCCGCGTCGGGCACCAGGAATTCATCCCCCCTGGCAAATTTGTTTTTTGATGCGACGTATGTTATTCCCTTCTCGCTCCCGAGCTCTTCGTCGCTCACAAACGCAAGCTTGATCGACGGCATTGCGCCCGACTGGAGGGCTGCCCGTGCGGCATAGAGCGACGCAACCAGCGACTGCCCGTTGTCTTCCGAGCCGCGGCCATATAATTTGCCGTTTTTGACCTGAGCGTTAAAGGGATCTGTTTTCCACAGGGATCTGTCACCGACCGGCACGGTGTCCATGTGTGATATTACCCACAGGAAGGGCTTTCCGCTGCCGAGCGTAGCGATGATGTTCGGCCTTCTTCCCTTCTTTGCCTTCTTGTCCGGTGCGTCGCACCTTTCGATGCTTGTGATGCCGTTCTCCCTGAGAAGGGAGACGAGGAATTCCGCCCTGTCATATTCACCTTCACCGGAGGACTCGGGGCTGATAGCAGGGATGGATATCATCTCGGTGAGGGACTTCACCATCTCCTTTTCGCTTGACCTTACTATTTCCACAAGTTTCCTGTCTGCTTCCATTGAGATGACCAAGGTTGGCAACGCCTGTCCCGCAATAAGCTTTCCCGTGCGTGAGCCCGTTTGTCAGGATGCATTCAGGTTATCCTGGGCGGCTTTTCGACAACCACCCTGTCTACAGCAACACCGAGTTCTTTCATGAGTTCGATTCCCATGTGCTCCGGGTAATCTTCGCAGTATACAACCCGCCTAATGCCTGCATTGACAATCATTTTAGCGCAGGTGTTGCAGGGTAGGATCGTGGAGTAGATTGTGGCGTCGAGTGCACCCGGTCCGGCCTGAATTATCGCGTTCTGTTCGGCATGCACCGCGGTGCAAATTTCCATTTTCGTGCCCGAGGGGATCTGCAGTATGTCGCGGATGCATCCGATTTCCTCGCAATGCTTCATACTGCGGGGATTTCCATTGTATCCGCTGCTGACAATGTGATTCATATCATTGACTATCACTGCGCCAATCTGCCTGCCGTTTCGGATGCAGGTGCTCCTCTCCGAAATCACATAAGCCAGCTTCATGTAGTATGTGTCTCTCGGTGTCCTGAACTTCCTTTGATCGTCCTGCTTGCCTGCCATCCGAAATTCCCTATCCGTGACGGCGATATATAACTAAGCAGACTGAACGGGAAGAAAACAGGCCGGATAACGGATCCGTGCACAGTAATATATGCGGAACTCATCGGAGTAGCGATGCCGGAAGAGCATGAAAGTCTGTGGGACTGGATCAAGCCTTTGCTGGCCGCTTTCATAGCTGTTGGACTGATTCTGGGGGGCATGGTCCTTTACACGGGCAACTGGCCCCCGATGGCGGTGGTCTCTTCAGACAGCATGCAGCACAGCAGCACGGTCGCAGACTTCGGGGTCCTGAACATCGGGGATGTTGTTTTGGTAAAGAAGGTGACTTCGGCATCCCAGGTTACCACATATGTGGTCGGCCAGGAGTCCGGCTTCTCCAGCTACGGTGAATTCGGAAACGTTATCATATACAATAGTCACGACATCAACCAGCGCCCAAACCACGTCCCACCTGTAATCCACAGAGCGATACTGTACCTCCAGTACAACGCTAGCGGCGGCGGCTATGACATCCCTTCCCTTCTGCACCTGCCGTTTTCCCAGTGGTATGTTGTCGGGCCGGCGGCGCAGTCTCACGACATATACAATGTAAAGGGCAGCATCGTAATCAAGGATGTGGGATACCCTGGAACACCTGTTTACATTCCTATCAGCAACTTCGTAGGAAAGGCGAACTACAGCGGATTCGTAACCATGGGGGACTACAATCATGCGTTTAGGGGTGAAAACGCAACAGACCAGTCACCGTCAGTGGGTATATGCCCTCTTCCCGTAAAGCTCCAGTGGATTGTCGGAATTGCGGAAGGCTATCTGCCGTATGTCGGTCTCATAAAGCTGGAGCTTACACCGGGCAGTATTCCGCCCAACCAGGCGCCTGCGGCAAACAGCGTATACGCGCTTGTTTTGATTCTCATGGCCATCGTGACCGTCCCCATAGCCTCGGAACTCATATTGTACATCCGCAGAGAGCGAAGGGATCGCGAGCAGGGGAAGAAGAAATCAGATTAACGTTGTCTGAAATCTTGCCCTTGCGTTCTTGTATGAGCTGAGGAGTTCATCGTCGACCAGCAATTCCCTCGTCTCATTCAGAGGCACGGCCAGCTCAATTTCCTTGGTTCTGCCGCCCCTTCCGAATGAACGAACCCTCGCCCTGACGATGCCCAGCATGTCCAGTTCGGAAATGAGGTCCCCGATCCTCCTCTGTGTTAGGGGTTGGGCACCTATAGAGTTGCACAGGTTGTGATATGTTGCATATATGTCACCGGTGGTCATTATGCGCCTCTTCTCCGAGTAGATTATCATGGAGAGCAGGAGCATCTTGGACTGCGAAGGGAGCGTCTTGACAGTTTCGGTGACTGTGTCAAGCTCGATCTTGTTTTTTGCCCTCATTACATCCCCGGTCTCAACAGACCGCCTTCCATCCCTCTCGGACGACTCTGCCGCCACACGCAGCAGCTCAAGCGCACGGCGTGCATCCCCGTGTTCCTGCGCGGCGAGTGCCGCGCACAATGGTATAACATCGTCGTTGAGCGCTCCGGGAACGAACACAAGGTCCGCCCTAAGGCGCAGAATGTCCGTAAGCTCCATGGCATCGTACGGTGAGAAAACTATCCTTTCCTCCCCAAGGCGGCTCTTGACCCTGGCATCAAGGAAATCGGTAAATTTCAGGTCGTTCGCTATGCCAACGATCGATACTTTCGAATTGGTGAGATCGTCATTGATCCTCGAAAGGCTGTAGAGAATATCGTCCCCCGTCTTGTAAACGAGCCTGTCCAGCTCATCGAGCACGACAATGAGAAGTCTCTTCTGTTTGTCAACCATTTCCTTGAAAAGGGAAAGAACTCTCTCTATGCTCCATCCGTTGTATGGTGCCCTTTCCTCGGGATTGGTAATAAATTTGTTAGCCATGTGCTGAAGCACACTGTAGTTTGTATCAACCTCGCAGCAGTTGACGTAAATGAAATCTATACTTGCACTCGCCGTGCTGACACGTGATGCTTCATTTGCGATGAATTTGACAGTAGCCGTCTTTCCTGTACCTGTCTTCCCGAATATCAGCACATTTGAAGGCCTGTCTCCCCTGAGACCTGTGGACACTATCGCTGCAAGCTGATCTATCTCCTTTTCCCTGTGCGGAAGAACCTTGGGTATGTACGAAGGGCGTAACATTTCTCTGTCGCTTTTGAATATAGCGTCGGAGGCAATGTATTTGTCAAAAACATTCGTCTGAAGTGGTATTCTCAGGGTTTCGGTCTCGTGGACGACCTTCTGTTCACTCATGTAAAATCAATGCTCCTTGGGAGAGAAATTGGAGGGTAAAGGATGGGTAGAAGCAGGGTCATACTAAAACGTTTTTTTTATTTTCAGCGTTGACTAAAACTCGGAACCTCGTACGCAGGGCTTCCTATGCGATAGAGTGTATGGAAGGCATTGTCATTAAACAATGCCTAAAGGTGGCGGAAAGCGATTCCTGCAACTCCAGGCAATAAAGGGAAATTAATCGCCCGCATCATCACATTCGAGAGTTTTAGGAGGATATTGACCCAATACAGGACCATGAGCTTTCACCGGATTGTTTTTCAGGGAGATATAAAAAAACAGGCAGGATAGAGAGTCCTTCATTTCCACTGGAACTTTGTCTTGTTGAAAGCGCGATAAAACAAAGTGCTGAATGCCAAAATAGAATGCATTCAACTGCCCTTATGGATGATATATCTGCCAAAAAAGGACGTGCTACTGCAGCAATACATGCTGCCCATGCACTTCACAGTCGTGTTTCCAGAAAATATTCTACAGTGGAAACAATGGACTCCCTCTACATCTTGAACTGCTTCTTCTTTTCGATTACCAGTTCCTCGTATTTACGCGGCAGAACCCATGCGAGATATTCAATATCATCCAGATTCTTGACGAATTTCGCTTTGCTGTCTATCTTCAGGAAGCTCATAAGCTCAAATGTTTTTCTCACCGAGTCGTAAAGCCACCAGCCTCCTGAAATCAGAAGAACTGGTCCCACAACCAGGTACCAGTAGATCCAGTTGCCGGACCCCTTTATGGCGGACTGGAAAACAAGAAGGATATCAGGAAGCTTTGGCAGAAAAACACCTATCGAACCAATGAATGTCACGAGTATGCCCACTGCCAACATCACTGTAGACAGTTCGAACCTGTACTCCCTGGTGAAAGCTTTAGCCATGAACCTATCCCTTTCCGGAGGGCCCATCCTGACGGCAAGCAGCCTGCCAGCCACTAGGAATAAACCGTATATAAATCATTCATCGGCCGGGTCCGTGAAAGGAGATTCTGCGCAAACAATAATATCCGGGGTGCGTTCGATTCCGGGCATTGAGGTAATCTGAACGGATGACAACATACATCGGTGTCGATGATACAGATTCCCAGGACGGGATGTGCACAACCTATCTGCTCACTGAAATTATCAGGGAGCTTGATTTTCCAGTTCTCTTCGGGTATCCAAGGTTGGTCAGACTGAACCCGAACATACCCTGGAAGACAAGGGGAAACGGCGCCCTTTCAATTGCTCTTGCAGGCAACCGGGGTAGCGCATTCAAAATAGGTGAAATTGGCGGCAGGGAAGTCCTTTCCTCGTACCAACCTTCTGACCATGAAGAAAATGCAGACGAAGTGCTAACGAATGTCTCCTCTGTAATAGAAAAGCTCGCGCAGTTCGGTGAGGACAACACTAACCCGGGGCTGGCCATATCACACAACAGGCCCGACAGTGGTTTCTACTGGGATGCAGTCAGGGGAATAGTCAACAGAGATCAGGCGAAGAGTGTGCTTTCCAGGGCAGGCGGAACTGCCCGGACTTGGAAGAACGGAAGAGGGCTGATAGGAGCAACGGCATCCATATCCTGGGTGCCACGGGAAAGGTCATTCGAGGTCATGGCATACAGGGAGAGGGAAAGGTGGGGAACCACCCGCCGGCTGGACGCCAGTGATGTTCTGGGCCTCAGCTCCAGGTTCCCCACAACCTTCAGCAATTATGACGAATCGAACAGGCACACATGCATTGTACCTTCCTCCCCCTGCCCTGTGCTCTTTGGAATCAGGGGCTGGGACAGTTCTGTTCTGGAGGAGGCAATGCTTTCCATCAGAAGCGAGCCCAGGGACAGGTGGCTGGTCTTCGAAACCAACCAGGGCACTGACGATCACATCACAGTCCCGCAGGGCAGGCTCGAACTCTTTCATTCCTACATGCTCAGTGGCACAGTATCATCTGCACCGGTGACAATCCGGGGCGGGCATGTCTTCTTTGACCTTGAGCTGAATCAGGACAGGCTTGCCATTGCTGCCTTTGAGGAGACAAAGGAACTGAGAAAGGTCGTGACCAGACTGATTCCCGGCGACAGGGTAACCGTATGGGGCGGCCTGAAGCCAGGGCCTTTCGGCCGGTGCCTCAATCTTGAGAAGCTTGCTGTCAATGCGCTTGCTGCTTTGCGAGTCAAGAAGGCGAATCCAAGATGCGATGTATGCGGAAAGCCAATGCAATCCGCCGGGAAGGACAGCGGCTACAGATGCAGGAAGTGCCACACAAAGTCAGGAAGCGCCGTATATGTGTCGGTGGAAAGGCAGATACAAGAAGGGTTGTATGGCGTGGCAGCTTCCTCAAGGAGACACCTTTCCAGACCACCCGAGTGGTCATTTTCCACCTCTTCTGGGCACCCCACGGAACTGACAAATGCAGGGTAAGCTAATACCTGTCAGGGAAACGCTATCTAGGGACAGAAACTAAAGTTCGTATGAGGTGACTTGAAACGAACGTTTTGGATGAAGCTGTAATCGTCTCCGCCGTGAGGACACCGATTGGCAAGTTTGGCGGCGCTTTCAGGGAGACCTCCGCGGTCGAGCTGGGCACTGCAGCGGTGAAGGCAGCCATTGAACGTGCAGGGATATCTCCCGGCGACGTGAGGGAAGTCATTCTTGGAAATGTCCTTTCCTCTGGTCTCGGTCAGTCGCCTGCCAGGCAATGCGCTGTTGGAGCGGGAGTCCCATACGGTGTGGGGGCATTCAGCGTGAACAAGGTTTGTGGTTCGGGGCTGAAAGCGCTGATGCTTGCCGCAAACTCAGTCAGGCTTGGTGAACATGAAGTGATAGTTGCAGGCGGTATTGAAAATATGAGCATGTCCCCCTACATATCCAAGCAGACGAGGTGGGGGAACAAGTATGGCGACGTACCTTTCATCGACTCGATGATACATGACGGCCTGTGGGACGCATACAACAATATTCACATGATGATAACAGGGGAGATAGTTGCCGAACGCTTCAACGTTACAAGGGAGCATGCGGACAAATTCGCATACAGGAGTCACAAGAGGGCGGCCGAAGCGACCAGCGAGGGGCTCTTCAAGGAGGAAATAGCCCCCGTCACTGCAAAGACGGGCAAAGAACGCGCCGTCGTGTCGAAGGATGAAGGGCCCAGGGCAGATACAACGCTTGCAAGACTCGGGCAGCTCGAGGCGAAATTCAAGAAAGGGGGCATTTGCACCGCGGGAAATTCATCGCAGTTGAGCGATGGTGCATCCGCCATGGTGGTCATGTCGTCAAAAAGCGCCGAGGCGCTCGGAACGAAGCCCATTGCAAGAATACTTGATTACAACACAGGCGGCACTCGGCCGGAATGGGTTATGGAGGCACCCATTGAGACAACAAGGGAACTGCTAAAGAGAAACAGTCTGCACATCGAGGATGTCGACCTTTTTGAGCACAACGAGGCGTATGCCACCGCATCCGTCGCAGTCATGGAGTCTCTGGGTATCAAGGAAGAAAGGTTCAACATCAACGGCGGGGCAGTCGCACTTGGTCATCCTCTTGGTGCAAGCGGCGCACGCATAACAACAACTCTGATTCACAACCTGAAGAGAAAAGGAAAGAAGAAGGGCGTTGCCACACTCTGCCTGGGCGGCGGCAATGCTGTAGCAATGCTGCTGGAGTCGATGTGATTTTGACGAGAATGGGAGTCCTTGGCCTCGGTACCATGGGAAGCGGAATCGCCCAGACCGCCCTCGAGTCGGGCATTGAGGTCTGTGCCGTCGAGCTGAATGATGAGCTTCTGTCAAAGGGTGCAGCAAGAGTGAAGGATGGGCTTGAGAGAAGGGTCAGGTCAGGCAAGCTCAGCAGCGACAAATCGTCATCTCTTCTGGCATCGCTCATACTCTCCACAGATATTTCGTCCTTCAGGAACTGTGACATAATAGTCGAAGCTGTGTTCGAAAACGCCGAAACCAAGGCCAGCGCTCTCGCGTCAATAGGGAGGATTGCGGGCGAGGGGGCAATAGTGGCCTCAAATACATCATCCATTTCCATCACACTGCTTTCCAGGAACCTGAAATACCCCGGGAACTTCATTGGAATGCACTTCTTCAACCCCGTCCCTGTCATGAAACTGCTTGAACTTGTGAGAGGATACCTCACGACCAACGAGACCGTGGAGAAGGCAAAATCAATAGGAGAGAAGATGGGAAAGGATGTTGTCGAGGTCAGGGATTATCCGGGTTTTGTTTCAAACCGTGTGCTGATGCCCATGATCAATGAAGCGGCCTTTGCCCTGATGGAGGGGATAGCCCGAAAAGAGGACATAGACAGGGTGATGAAGCTCGGGATGAATCACCCGATGGGGCCGCTGGAGCTTGCGGACTTCATAGGTCTCGATGTCTGCCTGGATATTATGAATGTTCTTTATTCCGGTTTCAAGGATCCTAAGTACAGGCCATGCCCCCTTCTGGTCAATATGGTAAATGCAGGAAGAACGGGCAGAAAGTCAGGCGAGGGCTTCTACAGGTATTAGGGACAATGCATGATGAAACGTGAACAGGCCAGCACTCTTGCGGTCACATCTGTCGCACATTTCATCAACGACGGGCAGTCGGCAATACTCCCGCTCATGTTTCCACTTCTGGCTTATTTCGTCACGTCCAGCCTTCTGGTAGCTGTCATAGCGACTGTCTTCTACATATTCTCCTCATTCGCCTCGCCTTATGCGACCGCGATGGCGGAAAGGAGCGGGAACATGGGGAGGTGGATGGGGATAGGCCTGCTGATACTCGCTGTCGGAACAATTGGGATGGGGCTTGCAATAGCGCCTTCTCATGCGTTCCCGACCGCTTCCTATGTCCTAATCCTTGTATTTGCCTCCGTTGCCGGTTTTGGTTCGAGTTTCTACCATCCAATAGGCGCCAGCCTGATCCAGCTCTCGTTCGAAGAAAACGTGCAGGGAATCGCCCTTGGCACGAATGGAACACTGGGAAGTCTTGGAAGAGCACTCTTCACTACAATATCTGCTGCCGTCTTCACATTCCTTGCTGTGGGCCATGACAATTACTTTGCCCTTGTCTACGGCATGGCAATACTCGGCTTCGCTGGTCTGGTCGTATCCATTCTGGTCATTATGTACTTCAGCAGCGTGAAGTATGCCTCCTTCGGCGGAAAGAGGGCAGCGAAGAAGCGTGTGAGTCTCGGTCCGGTGATCAGAAGGACATGGCTGCTCATACTGATAACAGTGGTCCGTAACATACAGTCAACCGGCGTCTTCATCTTCCTCACCACGTACATACTTTCGCGGGGGCTGCTCAGTTACGGCGTTGGCCTCGGGTTTGTCTATACGCTCATGCTGGCAGGCCCGGTTGTTGGTCAGCCCATGTTTGGAAGGATGTCTGACCTGCTTGGGAGAAAGACGAGCCTCTTCGTCACGTCGGTGGGTTCCGGACTGTTCATGATTCTCTTCCTTCTTACAAGCTCACTTTTCCCGTACTCGCTTGTTTTCCTGGCTCTTTTCGGGACGTTTGCTTTCACCGGTTTCCCGATACTGCTTCCAATAGCCTATGCTCAGCTTCCACCCGAAAGCAGGGCGACAGGCAACGGCGTGATGTGGGCCGCCATTGGCAGCGGCTCTGCAGCCGGGCCCATCATAACAAGGATTCTCGCCGAAAGGGGCCTTGCAGGAAGCCTGTATGCATCATTTGCAATTCTCTCTGCGTGCGCAATCGCAGTCTCATTCCTCTCCTTTGCCGTCAGAATGAACGAGAACAGCGGAACGGCGGCGTGAAAGACTGTTTCTCAAAGGCTGAGCTGTTCGGCAAGCATGTTTGCCATCTTCTTCTCTATCATCCTGAAATGATAGCTAAGCGTGCTCTTGGGCAGCTTCAGCTCCTTGCTCAGACTGGTCAGTGACATTTTCCTTGGCCAGTTGAAAAAACCGCCTTCAGAAGCTGCCCTGAAGAGCATCAAGTCCATGTCAGACAGATTGCTGATTATCTTCAGTGCGTGAAGCTCGTAGAATACGGAAGGATATTCCTGGAAGAATTCCTGCTGTGTAATGTTCTTTAGCGAGACAACAGTTGTATACTTGTCATTTATCTGGCTCGCAGTCAGCCCTTCGGTTGCACTGCTTATGAAAAACCACCTCTCCACTCCCCTGTGGACCACCACAGGGTGTATCCTGAAACCGTTCATGCCGAGCTTCAGGAACATCGAAGTCGCAATTGTCTCATAGAATGCAGTGGCTATGCCGTTCTTCTTCGAAAGAAGGCTGAAATTGTCTACCCTCCTGTGCCGTGAGAAATATGTGAGCGCCCTGTCAAGTTCGACCCTGTCGAGAGAGTAGAATATTGAGAACATCTTCTGCCTGCCCTCGACAAGCTGTGTATTCATTATCAGAATGTATGTATTCTCAAACTTTCTGCTTGTATCTATGTGCGGGCAGTCGGATTGAGTGACAGCAATTTCAGTTAGAACCATGTATTGGTTTATCAGGCAAAAGCAATATTAACCTTTTTAATCAAAGTTGAACACGTTCCAAAAAAGGTAATTAGTGTCCCGGGCGTATTGTTGGTGCATATCTTTATCGACAATCAGGAGAAATCTGAATGACTCAAAGTTTGGCAAAGCATGCAGGCCCGCATTCCCGCAAGGAGGCCAAGGATATACACCGTGTGGAAATAAACTACCGGGGGATTTTCCAGAAGAGGCTCGGATACAACATCTCCCATGACATTGTGTACGCTGCACATTCCGAGGGGAAGACTGCCTTCTCCAACGGCAGGTACAGCGATGACCCGCAGAGAAACGGAATACCATGTGCAAATTTTGCATTTGTTTCAAAATCGCTCGGCGAAGAAGAACTGGAGGCAATTGCCAGCGCGAAGATGGACGTCGACGAAGCAGACCTTGTGCTTGTTCTCGACGATACTCTTGCAAAAGGCCTCGAGCCCTGGGGGCACTACGGTATCAGGCCGATTAACCAGAAGGTTGTTGAAGGCAGCACAATCCTGTTTGTTTCCAGGCGCAAGCCCGAAGAGCTCAAGAAGCTGCTTGAGAAGAAGCCTTTCAAGTACAACCTGGCAGTCCTCCCCGGAGACAGGAGTTTTGCCGGCCTGTGGTATTACAGGGACGACAATTCAGACATCAGGTTCCTTGGCGCAGTCGCCAGGGTAGCGCCGCAGGTTCTCGACATTGAAACCGTTGTGAAGTACGTGCGCAACAAGTACAAGGACGAAAAGAGGGTCGAGGCGGCAAAGGAGGCATTCGACTCGGTAGTGATAAACGAGGTCACTCCCGATGATGGAATGGTCTGGCCTTATGAGAAACCAGTGCTTCCGGCATGGCAGGATTTTGACGAGGGAATTGTGGTAAAAAGCGTCAAGCGCGGGTTCAAGATGGGCCCAAGGGGTCAGAACAGGAACCCCGATTTCAAGAGAGGGACGAGCAAGACCCAGAGGCCGGTCGTTCGTTTTGATACATGCATTAAGTGCACTCTCTGCTGGTACGACTGCCCGGACGAGTGCTTCGACCCGACACCAGACGGACTCTTCGATGTCAACTATGAATACTGCACTGGATGCGGCAGGTGTGCACAGGTCTGTCCCGTCAATGACTGCATAGTGATGGTAGACGAGCTCAAGTTTGATAACACCAAGAGCCCGTGGGAGCAGTACACGAAAAACCCTGAACAGTATGTCCGGGTGATGGAGGAGAAGAAGGGGCTGACAAGGGAAGTCCCTTCACCCGTCACCGGCATGGGCGAGCAGTTCATTGAGCTGAAGAGCAGCGTTCCGTTCAAGGCAAAGGGGGTAAAGTAGATGGCCGCAGCAATGAAACAGAACAAGGTCTATGAGAGGGAAGAGCTCGCTTCGGGCACCGACGGTGTCGCACAGGCGGTGAGGCTTGCAGATGTCGATGTGTTCGCCGCTTATCCAATCCGTCCGTACACAGGCGTGATGGACAGGCTTGCGAAGTTCATCGCAGACGGCAAGTTTGACGCCGAGTATATCATCGCCGACGGTGAGCATTCTCAGTTTGAGATAGGAAAGCACGCTTCTTCCGTAGGCGCCCGTGCCTTCGTCGGGAGCAGCGGGACGGGCTGGCTTTACGCAATGGAAGCGCTTGCAACTACAGCCACGGACAGACTGCCCGTAGTTGCACTCGTAGGCAACAGGGCTCTCGATGATCCTGGCGCCTTCGGCGTGGAGCACAATGATGCAATGCTTGTGAGGGACCTTGGATGGCTTGTTGTGTGGGTCTCGACCGCCCAGGAGGCGCTTGACACAACCCTGATAGCCTACAGGGTTGCTGAGGACCCGTCAGTTTTCATGCCGTGTGCAGTCGCAATGGACGGAGGCTATCTCACCCATTCCGAGCACATTATCAGGGTTCCGACGAAGGAGTCGGTTTCCAAATTCCTCCCGAGATACAACCTGGGAAAGAGAGTCATGCACCCTGACAACCCCGTCTCCATAGCACCCCAGATCAATGAAGACTGGTGCATGGAAATCAGGAGGCAGAACTGGGAAGCCGCGAAGAGAGCAAAGGAAGTAATCCGCAAGGCTTACAAGGAATTCAACAGCGTCTTCGGCTCCAACTACACCAACCCGTTCTTCGATGAGCACATGACGAGTGGCGCTGAAACGATTGTGATAGGCATGGGCACCGTTTCCTCGGCGGCAAAGGTCGCTGTCAACAGGCTGAGGGAAAAAGGGGAAAAGGTCGGCTACATCAAGCTCAGGTGGTTCAGGCCATTCCCGACTGAAGAACTCAGGAAGGCACTTTCCCGCGCAAAGAGGGTAGCCGTCATAGACAGAGACTTCGCTCATGGCGGGCCGGATGACGGTGGTGTGCTCTATAATGAGGTCAGGTCCGCTCTTTTCGACGCGAAGAACAAGCCAAAAGTTGTCGACTTCATAGCAGGCCTCGGAGGCAGGGAAATATCGATAGAGGACGTTATGGAAGTAGTCAGCGTCACAAAGAAATGCAAAGCAGATGAACGCGTCCACTGGGTGGGCCTCAGGGAAAGGAAGACCGGGGGCACACATGTCAGTATGAAGAGGTGATTGAATTGGTTTCGACTCAACAGGCAAAGAAGGAATTCGAAAGCGCTAAGCTATACACAAGTGTGCACAACATCGACCTGGAGGAGTTCTACTCTTCCGGGCACAGAACATGCCAGGGCTGCGAGTCGGCGCTTGTAATGCGTGATTTCGTCAAGGCCTCGGGGCCGAGGACAGTCGTCACCGGTGCCACCGGCTGCATGTATGTTGCAAACACAAGCTACATGACGACTCCCTGGGTTGTTCCCTGGATGCACACTCAGCTTGGTGCAGGCGGTGCTTCTGCAATCGGAATGGCGGCAGGGCTCCGTGCGCTAATGAGAAAGGGCAAGATAAAGGATGAGAAGATCAACGTGATCAACTTCTCCGGAGACCTCGGAGGCGGGGATATGGGCCTCGGAGGGATATCGGGCGCGCTGCAGACCGATTATGACCTGCTTGTCATAATATACGACAACGAATCTGCTGCCAACACAGACATACAGGCGACGAACCTGACACCCTATGGTGCACAGACAACATTCAGTCCGACGGGCCCGGCAAGGAGGATCATGCACACGAAGTGGAAGAAGAATGTTGCTGCAATGCTTGCCGTTGGCCATCCAAACTGCAAGTATGTGGCCACTGCATGCGCGACATGGCCGCCGATGGACTACATGAACAAGGTGAAAAAGGCGCTCAGCATCGGAGGCCCGACGCTTATCCACACTCTAGATCCGTGCCCGAAGGGTTGGGATTACCACCCGAGATATTCGGGTGAGCTCGGTCAGCTTGCGATAAAGTCAGGGCTCTTCCCGTTGTACGAGATAATCAAGGGCGAGGTCCGCTACACCTACGATGCAAGGAAGCAGAAGCGTGTCCCGGTCAGGGAATACCTCGAGAAGCAGGGGAGGTTCACGCATTTCATCGACGAGGACTATGAGCTTTTCCAGTCAAAGGTCGACGAGATGTGGAACGACTGGGAAATACCGGGAGTCGCTCCACTCAGGGGAATTCTGAAGCTTTCGCAATAAGGCCGGCGATGTGCCCCGAAACGCTTTCGACAAACGCTTTCATGTTTTTGCACGGCAAACCCCCTGGACACTCGGTACCTTAGTGAATGCCAAATCCGAAGCATGCACAGCGCGCAGTTGAAAATGGTCGGGGATCCGTCAGAAGTGCAGTTTCCGCTTGAAACGGCTGCCGGGTGATGCAGAGTCATAATCGTGTGGATTATTCCAAACATTCGCAATCGTTCAATTCTAACTGCAGTTCCCTGTACCGTTCCAGTAAATTACTCCTGCGAAGGAGGCACGCCCTTTTCCAGGTCAAACTGCTTTATCGTATAGTTCCTCGGACTTGAAAACGGCCTGAAGTATTTGCCGTTGCCCTTGTAGAATTTCGAGAAGAACTCGACGTAGATCAACCTCGCGCCCTGAATGCCCGGCTCGAACACGGCAATGATCAGGTTGAATATCTGACCCACAACTAGGATCACCACGCCTACTACGGCCAGCAGCGGCGACTTGTGTATCCCCTTCCAGAATATCAGGTCGATGACATAGGCAAGTATGACTGAAGCGAGCAGTATTCCGACTATCCTCGTGTATGACAGTATGTGGCTTATGATGGATGGAAGCTCCATCGCCCCCATTGTCCCTTCGGAGCCGAATATTGTCGCAACTCCTGCTATGATCATTGCTATCGATGCAAGACCAGCCGTCGTGCCAGTTATTGAGGTCTTGTGTATAAGGTCGAGACCGAGTGTGGCAATGCCCCAGGCAAACAGGAGCCATCCAATCTTGCCTGCTATGCCCCTCCGGTGACCCTTTGTGTATTCGTTGTATGCGCCAAGCAGCAGACCCAGTGATACCAGCGCCAGACCGAAATAGCCTGAGAACAGAAGCAGTTTTCCTATGCCTGTATTGAGCAGGGTCGACGAAGTGACAAAAACCGAAAGTGTCGGAAGTCCCATGTTGAATACCGTCACGGGCAGAATCGGGAAGCCGAAGAAAGTGTTGAACAGCAGGCCTGCTACAATCGCTATGATGGACGAAGGGATGAGTGCCCTTGCGAGCGTCTTGAGCGCGTTTGGCCCCATTATCATAAGTACGAAGCGCGACAGCATCTTTGGTATGTGGCTCCTGGCGACTGGATGGTCTATCCTGTGTTTTATGAAAAGCGATATGAGAAGTATAGTCAGGCCGTATCCCCAGTCTCCGACCATTATGCCGAAGAGGAATGGAAATACAATGGCAAAAACAAGCGTCGGGTCGACCTCGTACTCCTGCGGCAGTGAGTAGAAGCGGATGAAGAATTCAAAGAGCTTTATGCCCCTGGGATTCCTCAGAAGCGTCGGTGGCTGCTCATCCGTCTCCACGACAGACACAATCACATTTCCGCCGGTCGTGTTGTTGAGCAGGTCGACAAGCATTTTGTAATGCCGCTTAGGTACCCAGCCTTCAATGGCGAAGCTGTCCCTCGTGGAGGAAAGCTTCTCCGAAACCTCGAATTTCCTTGACTCTATCTCAAGCTGTTCCCTGATCTGCGCTACACTGGCAAACCATCTGTCAGAGAGCTGGCCAAGCCTTTCCTGTATCTTCCCTGACTGCTTTTCAAGTTCGCCTATTCTCTTCCTCGAGTCATCCATGAAAGCGGAAGGCAGGCCGCGCATTGCAGGCACCGCAATGATTTGGAACCCCTTTTCGTTGGAGAGCCTTGCAAGATCCGAGTCCCTCCCTGCCGGGACAGATATGAGCACGTAATCATTTCCAAGGTCCCTGCAGACGGATCCGTGGATTGTTTCCCTGACCGGGGAATATATGTCTATATCCTCCTTCTTCACAGCAAGGAAAGAGGCTATGAGCCTGCCGGAGTAAATCGATAGATCGTAGTTGAGTGCAGACAGGGCTTCTGCGATCCTTACCTTCTCCTTCAGGTCCCTTGTCTCCGCAGATATTGAGCCCTCTTCACCCTTTAGCCTCTTGAGCTCCGGTTCTATGTTGACCTCCGAAGCAGCGGCCGACAGTTCGTCGAGAGACTTGAAGAACTTCTTCTCAACGGGCCTCTTCGGCATTATGGCCTCCATTCCCCTGAACCGGAGCAGTTCGGTGCTCAGCTTTTCGTAGCTCTCGGCCTGCAATCCCTTCTGCATCAGGCCGGCAACTTCGCCGCTGACTTCCTCAAGCTGCATGATGCCTACATCATGCAGAGCGGACACTATGACATTCCGCTTCGAGTTGGCGCCTATGACACGTATCCTTATGATCTTCTCCGGTTTCAGTGTCATCTGTCTATTCCTCTAGATATGAGAGCACGAGCCTGTTGACAGTCTCTTCCAGCTCTGCCTTCGTCACCCTGAGCTTCATTGC
Source organism: Thermoplasmata archaeon (assembly GCA_021817225.1). Taxonomy (GTDB): domain Archaea; phylum Thermoplasmatota; class Thermoplasmata; order Sysuiplasmatales; family Sysuiplasmataceae; genus JAJZXY01. The sequence goes on along the minus strand of JAKAVR010000025.1, from coordinate 2,557 downwards.
TGCAGCCTCCTTCCGGGCTTCTTCAACTATTTCCTCGCATCTGGCGCCCGTATCAGTTTTCACCTTCTGCAGAGCTTCCTGGTAAGCCTTCTCGGCATCCGCCTTCGCCGAATCGATGCTGGCTGTGAGCTCCTTCCTCTTCTGCTCCAGCATTTCCTCCTGCTTCCTGGCGAACTCCCTGATTTCGGCCTCCACGGAATCCTCTTTTTCCCTGATTGCCTTGAGCGCCTCAACATCGCCTGTCATTCATATCACCCCTGAAAGGAAAAGAACCAGCAGGACAAGCGCTATTGCAGGGTTCAGCATGACCACAAGTCTCCTGATGAGCATGAAACGTCTCAGGCTTCGATTGCTCCGGACCATGTCTGGCGTCACCAGGACCTGTTTTACAAAGTGCTTCACCTTGTACTTAGGCTGATACATCCGCCGCCTCCTTCCCCTGTCTCTGCACCATTTTCCTCTTTATGACCTTGAGCGTAGTGAAAGTGTCTCTCTCTATCTCGTCCAGCCTCATCCTGATCTGCTTTGCAGAGTACGTCAGCTGTGGAATGAGTATGTTCTCTATCGCGTTTGACCTTCTCTTCGTCTTGTCTATCTCCTGCAGGAGCCTCCTCATCGAATTCTCCTTCTCGGCAATCTCGAGCATCGATGAAAGCACCTTTTCGAACTTCTTGATTGCGTCGTTGACTGGGGCGCTGACGGCGGTAGACCTGTACTCCGGGCTGAGAACAGAGAGTCCTGCCTTCACACTGAGCTCCGGGACCCTGACGCCCATAACATTCTTCGCCCCCACGCCTACGTTGGAGCTGGACGACATCTGCGCGACACGCTCGAGCTCCATTGCACCGCTCATGACTTCTGCAAGCTTGAGCGAATCAATTGCCCTGCCTATGTCTTCCCTCAGGTTCTCCCTGAGACCCCTGATCTTCCTGCTTATGCTGAAGAATTCCATCACCAGGGCGTTGCGTTTCATTTTCAGCAGGTCCAGCCCTCTCTTGGCGAGCTTGATGCGCCTGTTTGTCCTGATCAGTTCTATTCTGGTGGGCTTGATCTGCTGTGCCGGCATTACTCCTTCCTCCACTTGCCGTACTTCTCTATGAACTCCCTCTTGACCCTCTTCATTTCTGTCTGGGGCATGACGCTCAGAAGCTCCCACCCAAGGTCCAGCGTCGTCTCTATGCTCCTGTCCTCGTAGACACCCTGCTTCACGAACCTGGTTTCAAATTCGTCCGCGAATTTCAGGTAGAGCCTGTCATTTGCCCCCAGCGCCTCCTCACCCACAATCGCACTGAGGGATCTCAGGTCCTTGCCGTTGGCATAGGCCGAATAGAGCTGGTCGGCGATGCCCCTGTGATCCTCCCTTGTTCTCCCCTTGCCTATACCCTGGTTCATGAGCCTTGAAAGAGAGGGAAGGACGTCTATCCCAGGATATATCCCCTTTCTCTGCAGATCTCTGCTCAGCACTGTCTGTCCTTCTGTTATGTAGCCTGTCAAGTCGGGGATGGGATGCGTTATGTCGTCGCCGGGCATTGTCAGTATAGGTATTTGCGTAATCGAACCGTTCTTTCCCCTTATTTTTCCTGCGCGTTCGTATATTGTGCTCAGGTCGGTGTACATGTAGCCTGGATAGCCCCTTCTTCCCGGGACTTCCTCCCTCGCGGATGAAATCTCCCTGAGCGCCTCGCAGTAGTTTGTCATGTCGGAGAGAATCACTAGAATGTGCATCTCCCTCTCATACGCCAGATACTCGGCTGTTGTGAGTGCAACCTTTGGAAGCATGATGCGCTCCATCGACGGATCTGAGGAAAGGTTGAGGAAAAGCACGGCTCTTGACAGTGCACCCGTGTTCCTGAATTCGCTGATGAAGAAATTGGCCTCCTCGCTTGTTATGCCCATGGCGCCGAAGATGACAGCAAAGTTCTCTCCCTTGCCGAGCACCTTCGCCTGTCTCGCTATCTGGGCCGCAAGCATGTTGTGTGCCAGGCCAGACCCTGAGAAGATTGGCAGTTTCTGCCCCCTCACAAGCGTGTTCATTCCGTCGATTGTGGAAATGCCTGTTTCAATAAACTCCGAGGGTTCCTCCCTGGAATACGGATTTATCGCGTTTCCAACGATTTCCACCCTCTCCTTGCTTATGATCGAAGGGCCACCATCGGATGGTTCGCCGAGACCGTTGAATATCCTTCCGAGCATTTCGTCTGAGACTGTAATCCTGGCCGTTGTGCCCGAAAATTTCACTCTCGTCTTCCCGATATCCAATCCCGACGTCGGACCGAACACCTGCACGACCGCCAGGCCCCTGCTTGTGTCCAGGACCTGCCCGGTTCTTGTCAGCCCGTCAGGCGTCCTGATTTCGACAAGCTCGTTGTAAGCAGCGTTCTCCACCTTCTCCACAAAAAGGAGAGGACCCGTTATCTGTGATATTGACTTATAGCTCACACCAGGCATTTTCATGCACCTGCCATCTGTGTACCGGCAGACTGCATCTGCCCCGCGATCTCCTTGAGCAGGTCGGCGAAGAATGCCTCCACCTGCTCCTCCTTCACTTCTTTCATCC
>JAKAVR010000024.1 GCA_021817225.1 Thermoplasmata archaeon | reverse complement strand
GAGAAGAAGTATGTCTGCCCTGCAAGCAGCGTTGTGTTTGAAGGAACCACCTGCAGACTGAAAAGGGATGACGGGGAGACGCCTATGGTGGAGAATCCGGTGGCGCCGGTTGCGTTGTCCGTCACAGTCACCTCTCCAGTGCCGTTGCCGGTGGCTGTGAAGAGTCCCGAGCCGCTTATCTTTCCGATGCTTCCGGAGACGGACCAGTATGGAATCCATGTTGTGTTCACACCACCATAGGAGTCAAGACCAACAGCGGCGAACTGGACCTGCTGGCCGGCTGTCAGCGAGATGTGTGAGGGAGTGACTGTAATCACTTCCACAGCGGAAGCGGAGACACTGATCGGTGCGCCTGTCCCCGAGGCAGTCCCATTCGATGCGACGGGGGTAAATTTGCCAGACGCATAGAGCACCTCGTCCACGGAGGATATGCCGGATGTGAAATTCACAGTGCCTGTGCCAACTTTCGAGGCAGGAAGTGAAGTGCCGTTCGGCTGAACAAATCCAAGCATGGCGCTGCCGTTGAAATCAGTCATCAACTGCCCACTGTCGGAGTAGGCCTTCAGCCTGATTTGAAAAGGGAGGCCCGCGGTTGCCGTTCCAGGAACAGCGAGGCTGAAGTTGCTGAGGGAGGGAAGTACTGTAAATGAGGCGGTCTGGGATTGCCGCTCATGATATCCGGTGAGATTCGACCTTGTGCTTGCGGTGATATTCAGTGTGTAATTGCCGTAGGGAAGCGCAGCCCTGTAGATGTAGCCTGTTGTGTAGGAGGTGTTGATGTATGCCTTCATCCGGGCGCTTCCCACGTAAATGTGACCCGCCGAGTCGGTGATTGTCACCGTTGCATTTCCCAGGTCGCCGGATCCGAGCGAATCGCTCACGTTGGCAAGGATTGCATAGGGTTGATTGTCAAACGACTGCGAGGGTGAAGGAAGTGTGACGGAGATCGGGCCGAGCCTGGGAGAAAGGGAGACGGCAAATGATGATGGACTGGAATTGTAATCAAAACTGACTAAAACACTTGAATTGGAGTTGGAATCGGTTCTGCTAAGATTGAGCACCAGGAAATCGCCTGGCTGCAGGGTGTATGGCGAGATTACCGGGATCGACAGAACGACCTTTTCTTCAGGTGAAAGCTGCATTGCAGACGTCGTGGCCTGTGCTATCACAGACCCGTAGGCAAGTGCTGGCGAGGTGCAATTCTGCAGCTGCACCCGGAAGGAGACATCTGAGCCAGCCGATGTGTTTGTCTGCGACATGTACAGTGTTACGTTCACGTATCCGCTGATGACGACGGCTTTCCCCGCTGCAGGCCATGCTATCCACCTGAATGAGCTTGAGGTGCCGGTCGAATTGAGTTCAATTCCCTGGTACTGGCTGCTTATGAAGTACGGGCTGAGCGGATTGTACGGGAGGCTTGTGTTTGCCCAGTCATACCTTTTCCCGGAGTGCCCGAACCCGTTGCCGTCATCGTGAAGGTAAAAGGTCGTCCCTGTACCTGGTGATGAGGATGCCGATACATTGAAGGAGAAGAAGGAGACGGATGGCATGATGACTGCAGCTGCCAGCAACAGCAGCAGTACCCTTCTCCTGATATTCTGTCTGTCCAAGATTAAGCGCATCTCCCGGCAATCAAGCGACCCGATGGTGGTTCAATCAGAAGAATAGAAGTAAATCTATATTTCTTTATTTTCGTGCAGTCAGCAGGGATGCCAACCGCATGAAAGCCGTCTCCACGTTTTCCCCTGTCTTGGCACTGGTCACGATGGCCGGAGAACCATAGGATGTTGCGATCTTCTCAATATCCTGGCGTGTGACAACAGACTGGTCTGTCAGGTCATCCTTGTTGCCAATGAAAACCATCGGTATGTGTCCAGTTATGCTCTCCATCGACTTGATCCAGTATTTCAGCTCCTCAAGCGACTCCTTGTTGGTAACATCACACACGCAGAGTGCGGCCTCTGCGCCGTAGAAGTACGACTCCCTGAGCAGCTCCCTGAATCCCTTCTGGCCCATTATGTCCCAGATGAGCATTGAAAGATTGATCTCCCTTCCATTTTCCTTCTTCACGGTCACCTCTTTCTTTGTGACCTTGGTCCCGATGGTGGATGTGTACTTGTCGTCGAATGTATCCAGCACGAAGCGCCTGATCAAGCTTGTCTTGCCTACGTTGTTGTCCCCTACCAAGCAAATCTTCGTTTTGATTTCTTCAGTCAACTGTACCACCATAGCGATCTGTTCTGCTCAGATTGAGTAGTGTAACATGCACCATTAAATATATTTCATCATGTTTCCGCTTGATGAGATTAAGAGCCGACATTCACTCGCCCTTGAATTCTGGCTTCCTTTTGTTCAGGAATGCGTTCATTCCCTCCTTCTGGTCGAGTGTCGCAAAAAGGGAGTAGAAAAGCGAGCGTTCAAACAGCAGACCTTCCGTCAGCTGGTTTTCAGCCGCCCTCCTGACTGCTTTCTTGGCCAGCAGCACTGCGGTTCTGGGCTTGGCGGAGATGAGCGCCGCTATCCTTGACGCCTCCCTGACCGCCTGCCCCTTCGGGACCACCGCAGTCACAATGCCCATGCGCTCCGCTTCGGCTGCAGAGAATGGCTCGCCGGTGAGTATGTACCTCATAGACCTGTATTTTCCAGCCGCCCTGGTGAGCCTCTGTGTTCCCCCGGCACCGGGCATTATGCCCAGGTCTATTTCAGGCTGGCCGAATCTTGCATCCTCTGCAGCCACTATCATATCGGATGCCATGGCAAGTTCACAGCCGCCGCCGTACGCGTAGCCTTCCACAGCGGAGATGAATGGCTTTCCGACGGATGCGAGTGCATCCCATACTGAGAAATCATCATGCTTCTCGAAGGAGGCCATGGACCTGCCCGCCATCTCCTTGATGTCTGCACCGGCGGAGAAGAATTTTTCGCCTCCAGTCAGGACAGAGGCGCCTATGCTTTCGTCCGCGTCCAGCTCATGCAGTATCTCGGCGAGCCGTGATATCAGACCAAAGCTCAGCGCGTTGCGAACCTCCGGCCTGTTCAGCCGGACAATGGCAATGCCGCCTGCCTTTTCGTACACGACGCTGTCCCCGGCGCCTTCTTTCATGGATGAAGTCATCGCAAGTACGATTATAGCGTTTTCCCCCGCACCTTCTGCAATTGGGCCTGGGCCGAGGCATTAAATTAAAAACAGGTAATCGAATAACATCACTGTCCAAATCGGTGAAAGATATGAGTCTTGTCCCTGAAGAACTGCATTACACAAGGTCCCATGAATGGGTGAAGAGTGAGACGAACGGCTGGAAGGTCGGTATCACAGACCATGCGCAGGCCGAGCTGACTGACGTCGTGTTTGTCGAGTTCGAGAAAGTGGGGAAGAAACTTAAAAAAGGCGACGTAGTTGCAAACGTGGAGTCGGTGAAGACTGTCTCTGAAGTGTTTTCACCTGTCGACGGAGAAATAGCGGCAGTTAACTCTTCTGTCTCCGATAAGCCGGAGAAGGTCAACCAGGATCCATATGGCGAAGGATGGTTTGTTGTCATAAGGCCATCGGGGGAGGGGGAGGACCTGCTGAAGGCGGCCGACTACAGGAAACTCATCGGTGAATAAGGATGCCAGCCCAGCTGATTACGGGACTTGAGGATAAGGACGGTGCGAGATATGCGCTCATATGCGGCGATCCGGAGAGGGTCCCGAAGATCGCTTCAAGGCTCTCCTCCCACTCCGAGGTCAGGCGCACAAGGGAATTCAACATAATGTCAGGAAGGCTGGAAGGGGAAAAGGTCATTGCTGCATCCACTGGCATAGGCGGTCCCTCGGCTGCAATACTTGTGGAAGAGCTTGCAAATCTCGGGACCGACACATTCGTAAGGATAGGCACTTCGGGCGGCATAGCCAGCGGTCTTGCAAAGGGAGACCTGGTGATAACGACCGCCGCATTCAGAAAGGACGGAACAAGCAACAGCTATGCACCGCACGGATTTCCAGCTGCCGCACACCACGAAGTCATCGGCGCCCTTGTCAGTTCTGCCGGTTCAAGGAAATGCAACTTCCAGGTGGGCGTCACGCTTTCGGTGGACGGATTCTACTCCGAGAACAGGGTGGTTGAAAAAGGCGTGCTCGGCTCCATGTCACACAGAGGCTTCATGCTCCCCTCACGGAGGGATGATCTGATGGAAGCGAAGCAGCTTGGAGTCAAGAACATAGAGATGGAACTGGGCACCGTGCTGACGCTGACGACCCTCTGGGGACTGAGGGCAGGGGGCATCTGCCTGGTGTCGGATGTTGCGCCATGGCAACCCACTGAAGAGCTGATAGATCCGGAGAAGGGAATGGACATGTGTATAGACATAGCAGTGGATGCCCTCCGCTCAATCATAGATTCGGACAGAAAGCACCACGGCAAAGGCAGCAGAAGCGGTTGAGGCGCCCTGTAACTACGGAGTCCTGGGATTGTTGTAGAACCACTGCATTGCCGGAGGCTCTATGTTGTCCTGCCAGAGTATCGCTATAAGCTCACCCATGTGGTAGAGCTGCTCGGTGAAGGACTGAAGCAGGCATTCCTCAACAGTCATGCTGATGGTGGTGCCCTTCATAGTCCTGAATGTGGCGATGGATGCCATGTCAACCGACCCATCGGCGAAAAACGCGGCAGTCTTTTCCTCCACTTCACCAAGGTGGCCGAGCACCATCTTCATGTCCGTGTACTCGTCCCAGCTGCGCCTGCTGTACTCTGCACTCCTTCCCTTGACAACGTAATTGACAATCCAGTCCTCGTTGTCCACCATGTGGAGGAGTATGTTCTTCATGCTGTGGAAGCTCGCCTCCCTGTTCCTGTCCACCTCGGCATAGGGAAGTGATGCAAGTTTTTCGGCGAACTTGCGCCTTACAGTTGTCGAATACTTGCTGAGTTCCTGGATATTGAGCATGCGCCGTTGGAATGCCTCCATGCGGATTAATCTAGCGGAAGGCCGGCTGCGCAGCGCTCGATTCAATACACATCGAGCGCGAAGACCCGCGCCATGGCGCCGCTTGCATCCTTCAGCTTCAGCGGGGCAGCGACAAGCAGGTACCTCTTGCCCTCCACAAGTTGCGAGAGACCGGCCAGGTCCTCGATGATCACGGTCTCGTGCTTCATAAGAAGCCTGTGCACCTCGAAGTCCCTGTGGTCATACGGTTCTATACCAAGCGTGTCAATGCCGACGGTCCTGACTTTGTGGGAGACGAGAAACTCCGCCGCGTCCAAAGACAGTCCTGGAAAATCGTAGAGGAAGTCACGCCTGAATGCCCTCCTGGCGCTCCAGCCGGTGCTGATAAGCAAGATTGAGCCGCCATATTCTTCTCTCCATTTTTGCCCCAGCATATCGGCTGTGATTTCCCTTCCACTGGGGTGCATATCGATGCAGAAGCAGTCTCCGACAAGCCTGTCCAGACCCAGGTTGTCGACTGTGGCGCCTTCCTCAAGCATGTGGTAGGGTGCGTCAACGTGCGTTCCTGCATGGGTAAGGGAGGAATAGCTCTCTATGTTGTAGCCGTCCCTTGCGGCAATGCCCACCGGTGTAATCATCGGAAAGGGATTCGTCGGCCATGTGGGCATTTGCGTCCAGACAGTCGCGCTGAGGTCGAAGACGTGTTTCAACTGCATGAATGAAGTAAGCAGGCATGGCCTAATAACAGTTGAGTCCCCAGTAGAATGTTGCCACTCGGCTCGCCCGTCACTCATCACTGTTCAGCGCTGGGTTTCTCGTCATCGCGGCATGATTAATATCGCCTCCGGCTTCAACTACTTTCCGTCCGGACCCTGGCAAAAATATTATACCCTGCTTCTGTTTTTCAGCAGCATGCGGCAGAAACTGATGGATATACTCGCCTGCCCTGTATGCAAGTTCCACCCGCTCGGGCTCAGGATAGAGAAGGAAGAGGGGGACGAGATTGTGGAGGGCACCATCACCTGCCCGAAATGCAATATAGATTACCCGATCAGGGAAAGGATTCCGAACATGCTTCCGCCCGATATGAGGTAGTTCATAGTTTTGAGAGCGCCTCTTTCATCGCATCCAGGCCGTGCTCGAGGTTTTCTGTGCTTGTGGCGTACGATATCCTGAAATGATTCTCCCCGAATTTGCCAAATGAGGAACCTGGCGTAACTGCAACGTGTGCCTCGTCGAGGAGGTATGCCGCCATATCCTCGGAGGACTTGTCGAAGTCGTACTTCGGAAATGCATAGAATGCGCCCCTGGGCTTGACTATCTCAATGCCGCCCATTCCCTTCAGCTTCCCGACCGTGAGGTCCCGCCTCTTCCTGAACTCCGAAACCATTTTCTGAACGGGTTCCCAGGGCCCCTTCAGGGCGGCGACACCTGCCTTCTGTGCAAAGGAGGTCGCACAGGTGATAGAATGCGTCTGGACCTTCTGTATGCCGTCGATAAGATTCTTGGGAGCATGCAGATAGCCCAGTCTCCAGCCGGTCATTGAATAAGTCTTCGAGAAGCCGTTGACAGTGATGACGCGCTCCTTCATGTCCGGAAACGAAGCAGGAGAGTAGTTCTTTGCATCGTATATTATGTGCTCGTATATCTCGTCGCTCAGTATCAGTATATTCCTGTCGGCCGCAATTTCGCAGATTGCCTTGATCTCGTCCCTGCCAGCAACGCTGCCCGTCGGGTTGTTTGGGTAGTTAAGAAGTATCATCCTTGTTCTGTTAGTGATCTTCTCCGCTATCTGCTCGGGCGTCAGCCTGAATCCGGTCTCTTCGTCGGCCCTGACGGGTACCGGCACAGCGTCGGCGATTCTCACCATGGGCTCATACGAGACCCAGGAAGGGTCTGCAAGGATCACTTCCTCTCCCCTGTCAACAAGGGCCATTATGGACATGAAGATTGCATGCTTTGTGGGAGTCACTATAACTTCTGAAGGATCGGCATCAATTCCGTTTTCCGCCCTCAGCTTCTCCGCGATGGCCTGCCTGAGCTCCGGTATTCCCGCCGAAGGAGTGTACTTGGTGAAGCCTGACCTGAGCGCTTCAATGCCTGCTTCCACTATGTGGGCAGGGGTGGGGAAGTCGGGCTCTCCAATTGAGAATGAAATGACATCGATCCCCCTGGATTTCAGCTCCTTGACCTTGTCTGCGACTTTTACCGTTCCAGACTCCTGAACCGCTTCCATCCTGAAGGACATGAAAAGAACCAATGCAAACGTGGTTAAATCATTTCCCCGAGATGCTGTCCTGCAGCTGACACAACCCGCGCACATATGTCCAGAATCGAACAGGCAATGACACTGAAGGCTGCCGGCTGTGCCAAGGATATATAGAAGGGCCTGATTCATACAACCGTAGATGAACGGGTGTTCCAAATGCCGCTGAAACTTGACATCGCTGGCCTCAGGCAGGGTACTGAACTGATCAAGAGAGGATTTGCAAGCATGCAGAAGGGCGGGGTGATCATGGATGTCACCAACGCGGAACAGGCTGCAATAGCGGAAGAGGCCGGTGCTGTGGCCGTCATGGCGCTCGAGAGGGTGCCCGCGGACATAAGGGCGGCAGGCGGGGTGGCCAGGATGGCTGATCCGCTGAAAGTCATTGAAATAATAGACGCGGTCACAATACCTGTGATGGCAAAGTGCAGGATAGGCCACACTTCAGAAGCTTTTGTCCTGCAGGAACTGGGTGTCGACATGATTGACGAGAGTGAGGTTCTGACACCTGCAGATCCGTTCCACCATGTTGACAAGAGATCATTCAAGGTGCCCTTCGTGTGCGGTGCGCGTGATCTTGGGGAGGCGCTCAGGCGAATAGACGAGGGTGCTGCAATGATAAGGACCAAGGGCGAGCCTGGAACAGGGAATGTCATAGAAGCGGTAAGGCACCAGAGGGCAGTAATGGAGAAAATAAGATCGCTCAAGGGGCTGAACTACGAGGAACTGTCTGCAGTCGCGAGGGAGATACAGGCTCCGGCAGAACTCGTCAGGGAGACGGCAAATCTCCAGCGCCTTCCAGTTGTCAACTTTGCTGCAGGCGGAATAGCCTCGCCTTCTGATGCAGCGCTGATGATGCTTCTGGGGAGCGACGGCATCTTCGTTGGAAGCGGCGTTTTCAAGGCGAAGAATCCGCAGAGGATGGCCAAGGCAATCGTGGAGGCAACAATGCACTTCGACGAGCCTTCGGTGGTAGCTGAAGTGTCAAAGGGTCTTGGAGAGTCGATGCACGGCGTTGAAATATCGACGCTTGCCCAGGAACAGAGGATGCAGGAAAGGGGATACTAGTTCATTTCCTGAGCTTCGATGGAAGAGGAAAAAGAAGCGGGACGTTTGACTTGTATTCTTCGTAGAGGCTGCCGTGCTTCAGCTTCATGATCGGCTCCTCGAGGAACTTGAGGTAGAGGAAGTAAAGGACCACGATCGCGGGCATGAGTATGAAGATTGCAACCGCAGACTGCAGAAAGACACCAAAGCCTAGCAGTATGAGCAGATAACCAAACCCCTTGGGATTTCTTGTCATTGAGTAGGGTCCGTCGACCATCAGCTTTTCAGATCGTTTCTTGTTTGTAGTGTACGAGAGCGCCCAGAATACCCAGGTGCCGCCCACAATGAAAAAGAAGGAGAAGATGACGAAATTCCAAGGGAATATGTTGAATGTGGTCCAGCTCATCGCGCTTGAAACCACGGGCGTCATGTAGTCGACCGCAGCGATGTAGCCGAAAGGAATGAGCACTGCCACTGCATACGCCATAGTTGCATTCTCGAGCGAGCCAAGGAAAGAATTCTTTGGTACACTTGTCCTGCTGTTCGCCCAGGAAGCGGGCGAGGGGCGTTTGGAAACATGACTGTATTGCTTGCGCTCTTTGCCGAACAACGGCTTCTCCCATCCTGTCAGACAATATGTATGACAGTTATAAAAAACTAATTGGTATGAGTCAGGGTGAAATCCACCGGGCTGACGGAAAGCGAGGAGGCAATCTAACCGCCGGGAAAGGATACCAGCCTACGCTGGAAAGCACCTGTTTCTATCATCAAATCCAGCGCTCTTTCCTATTTGAACTTAATACTTAATATGTCAGGTTGCCGGTACATGTAATTACGTTCTCGTAGTTTGGAATGAGGGCACATGGCCGGAGAAGACGTCATCGCCAGGATCAAGGAAGCGGAGCTAAGGGCAGCTGCCATAGTAGCTCAAGCCGAGAAGGAGTCGGAGGCCATAAGGTCGGCGGCAAACAGCGATGCCGCAGACTTCCTCAGGCGTGCGACTGCTGAAAGCAGACGGAGCTACGAGAGTTCGCTGCTGGTGGAAAAGGAAAAGGCCAGGCAGCAGAAAGGGGAACTTGTCAAGCAGGGTAGAAAGGACATCTACTCGGAGGAGGAGAAGGCAAGATCCAGGATACCGGCATCATTGGAGAAGCTTTTGAGCGAATTGGAGGATTACTTCAATGCTGAAGCCGGTTGAGATGCTGAAGGTAATGATCATCGGGCCCACTGCCCGGCTGAACGACACGGTGCAGGAGCTGCACAAGCTGAATGTGCTGCACTTCACAGACACTGGCTTCGATTCGGGCGGCATTTTCAGGGAAGGAAGCCCGATGGAGCGGGCCTCCGATTATTCATACAAACTGCTCAAGATAAGGGCGGCGAAGCAGATAATTGGGCAGAGGAAGGAGAACGGCGGAAAGAGGTACGCTGAACAGGACATAGACAGTGGAATGGATTCGGTCATGACTGCGGTGGAGGGCATACTCGACGTCTACAAGCAAAAGGAATCGCTTGCTGAACGGATCAGGCAGCTGGAGGAAAAGAGGGCTGAGATTGAACCACTTGCGGCATTTCCAGTGGCGCTTGAAAACTACAGCGGGCTCGGTTCCGTTGAGGCATTCGTGGGCACCGTCAAGGCACCGGTTGAAGAGGAAGTCGGCCGAATCACAAACAGGTTCGAAATGTTCAAATCGGGAGACGGAAAGTTTGTCGCCCTTTTTGCAGACAGGAAATACTCGGGTGAAATAAGATCGCTCCTTTCAACCTTCGATTTCAAGGAATTCAAGGTACCTCGCCTCACAGGCAGGGTAACCGAGAGGATAGCCGAACTCAGCGCGCAGATTGAGGAGCTGATGAGGCAGATTTCAGACCTCGAGAGCAGGCTGGAAGATATTTCTGCGAAGAACTCCGGCCTGCTGAACGCTGCCGAGGAGGTTGTCTCCGCCGATGTCTCGAAAGCAGAGGCCCCGCTACGCTTTTCCGTCACGGAGAGGGAGTTCGTCGCAACAGGCTGGGTGCCAGCGGAGAGCCTGGATACGCTTACCTCCGGAATATCAGCGGCAACCTCTGGCAAGGTGTATGTCACCGTACAGGAAGCGACCGCGGTGAAGACAGCGGCAGGAGGCACGAATGAAAAGGAAGAGGATGATTCCCCGCCGGTGAAGCTGATGAATCCTTCCCCGTCGAGGCCATACGAACTGCTTGTCAGGCTCTTTTCACTCCCGAGCTATGGAGAGTATGATCCCACGATTGTTGTTGCGATCACCTTTGCCATATTTGTGGGGCTCATGATAAACGACCTTGGCTATGGTATACTCATGATCATTCTGGGCTACATCATCGTGCTCTATTTCAGGGAATCAAAGGACATGAGGCAGCTTGCCTATATTCTGATGACAAGCGGAACAGCAGGTGCTGTCTTCGGCGTTTTTGTGTTCGGCCTTGCGTTCGGAATACCAATCACTGCCAGGCCGCTGCTAGACCCTGCTGACTTCCATGTTGCAGAGGGGCTCATCCTGCTCTGCATCACAATCGGGCTGCTGCACATGGGACTCGGCTACGTGTTCAGACTCTCCCAGGCTTTGGGCAGGAGGGAGTACAGGCAGGCGGCAGCGTCGGTTGGATGGCTAATACTCCTTACCGGGTTCGTGACGGCCATCGCCGGAATAGGCAGGGGCAACATTCCAATCGGATCGGCAATATGGAATTATCTTTTCTTCTGGGCGAGCGGGCCGACGATAGCCGTTACATCTCTTGCTGTCCCCGAGTATTCGATTGTGCTTGTAGCTGTGGGACTCTCTGTCCTGATCATCACAGAAGGCGCCTTTGCTCTGCTGGAATCCATTTCCCTCCTTGCGAATGTGATTTCCTATGCGAGACTTGCTGCAATTGCAATAGCCGGGGCTGCACTCGCGGGTGCAATCAACATGATGCTTATGCCCGGCTCATTCTTCGCAAATCCTGTCAGGTACGCAGCAGTCATATTCACGCTGATCCTTGCGCAGATATTCATCTTCATCATGCTGACGCTGTCAGCAAGCATACAGGCGCTGAGGCTGAACTACATTGAGTTTTTCATAAAATTCTTTAAGGGCGGAGGAAGGGCCTACACACCCTTCGGCATGTCCAGAAAATATACAACGGAGAGGTAGAAAAAATGGTAGCACCTGACATAGGCCAAGGACTGATAGCCATCGGTGCGGGACTGGCTATAGGACTGACCGGACTGGCGACCGGGATTGCAGAAAAGAGCATTGGTGCGGCAGCTGTGGGCGCCACGGCCGAGAATCCAAGCTTCTTTTCGAAAGGACTGATAATGACGGTAATACCGGAGACAATTGTGATCTTCGGCATTGCAATTGCCTTCCTCATCCTCGGAAGCTGATCAGGCCAGTGATCTGAATGCCCCTCGACGGCGTAATAGATGACCTGCTCGGACAGGCGAAGTCGACGGCAGAGCTTAAGCTCAGGGAAGCGAGCATCTACCGCGAGTCCACTACTGCCAGGGCAAAGGAAGAAGCGGATGCCATGAGGGCCGGCTACGCTGAAAGACTGAGGTCGGATGCCGAAAAACTGATGCATGCAGCGGCGAGGGAGGCGCAGATTGAGGTCGCCAGGGAAAGACAGGCGATGCTCAAGAGGATAATTGACCAGGCATACACAGCGCTTATTGGCAGGGTGCTTGAAGAGAAGGAAAGGAAGTTGTATCTGCCGGCCTTCGTGGGAAAGGCCGCCAGGGAGCTTGGGGGAGGGACGATTCATGTCAGGCCCGAGGATGCCAGGCTCGCAGGAGTGCCGCATTCTTTCAAGCTGCAGAAGGATCTGACCGCCTCATCCGGCATTGTCGCGGAATCGCCCGATGGCACTCTGCTCCTTGACATGACAATCGAAACGCTCGTGCAGGATTTCTGGCAGAAGAACATAGCACTCGTCCATCAACTCCTCCTGAGGTGATCTTCTGACGGAAAGCGAGGAGGAAAGCAATTATCCCTATGTGGCCGCCAGGGCACGTGCAAAGAAGGCAAAGCTACTGAAGGCCGATGCGTACCAGAAGATGCTTCTCATGAGCGTCTCTGAAATAGGAAGGATGCTAGGAGAAAGCGAGTACAGGCGTGAGATAACAGAATACGGGAGAACAATGGAGGGAGCGGCGCTCATCGAGTTCGCGACCTACAGGAATCTTGCTGCCGGCCTGAAGGATGTACTGCACTACTGCAATTCCGACCTCAGGGAGATGGTAGCGTCCTACCTGGGCAAATGGGATGCGCACAATGTCAAGGCGGTGCTGAGGGGAAGATATGCTTCAATGTCGGTGGAGGAAACAGAGGCGCAGCTGATACCCGCAGGTTCCTTCAGCCTTGAATTCCTCAGAAAACTGATGCGCATTGAAAGGGTGGAAGATATTCTTGCAGCCGCGATAAAGGCAGGCCTCCCTCTGTCGTGGGAGGCGGTTGAATCATATACAAAGACCAGACGGCTTTCCACGCTCGAGGATGATATTGACAAGGGACATTACGGGAAGCTGCTTCAAACCGCTTCGGATGAGGAGGCGAAGACGGTGTTTATCGCATTCGTGAGGAGGGAGATAGATGTCAGGAATCTCCAGACGGTGCTCAGGCTGAAGACCGAGGGTCTGCAGCCGCAGCAGAAGTTGCCGTATCTTGTCCCGGGAGGACTCGACTTCGGCATGATATCGCTGAGACAGCTGGCGGACCTGCCCACGGTCGAGGACATGGTCAACTCAATCAGGGCGAGACGAAGATATGCGGCGGCGATTCAGGCGGATGGCAAATACGGGCGCGGATGGGCGGATATCAGGCTGGTCGCAATCGGGCTTGACAAGATGCATGCAACCGAATCGCAGAAGCTGGAGAGGCTCTACCCCCTTTCAATTCTTCCCGTGCTTGATTACATGCTTCGCAAGGAGCTGGAAGTGAAGAACATACGCATAGTTGCAAGGGGCAAGGAGTCCGGCCTCTCTGCAGAGGAGATAAGATCGGTGCTTGTGATCTGAGGTGTTTCTGTTGAATGTTGATATCGTAGGCTCGGATGAATTTGTGCTTGGCTTCAAGCTCGCGGGTGCAAAGAAATGCTTCAGCGGCAAGAAGGAGCAGGCGGACGAGCTGCTGTTGAATGCACTGCAGGATCCATCGGCAGGCGTCATACTGGTTGAGGAGTCGTACTTTGAGCAGCTGTCGCAGAAGACACACGAAAAAATCAGGGAGAGGATTTCTCCCGTGGTGCTCGAAATAGGGCTGGGAGAGAGTGGGCTGAGGGACAAGGTCAGGAGAGCTGTGGGCGTGGACCTTTACAGGGGCGCGTGATGCATTGGCAGGAAAGGGCGACGAGAGGGGGAAAATAACGAAGGTGGCCGGGCCCGCGGTCACAGTCTCGGGCATGAGTCCCGGAATGTATGATGTAGTGTATGTGGGCGAGGAGCGGCTGATGGGGGAGGTCATACGCCTGATCGGGGGCAAGGCAGTCGTCCAGGTTTACGAGGACACCGCCGGCCTGAAACCAGGTGAAATTGTGGCCGGGACAGGGAAACCGCTGACTGTGAAGCTGGGGCCCGGACTCCTGGGCAGCATATATGATGGCATTCAGCGGCCGCTTCAGGTGATGAGGGAACAACACGGTGACTTCATAGGCCGGGGCATCACGGCCGACGCGATAGACAGGAAGAGGAAGTGGGAGTTCAGGCCCGCTGTCAAGAAGGGAGACAGCATCGGCCAGGGTCAGACTGCAGGGACTGTTCAGGAGGGCAGGCTCGAGCACAGGGTCATGGTTCCGCCTGGCATACGCGGGACGGTCAGGAACATAAGCGATGGAAGTTACACAACAGACGAGCCCGTCTGTGAGCTTGAGGACGGTTCTGTCTTTTCAATGTCGCATGAGTGGCCTGTCAGGCACGGCAGGCCGTATGTGCGGAAGAGAAGGCCCGATGTCCCCATGATCACCGGGCAGAGGGTGATAGACACGCTCTTCCCGATCGCAAAGGGGGGGACCGGTTCAATACCGGGCGGTTTCGGAACGGGCAAGTGCGTATCTGGAGACACCGCCGTGCTTCTGTCCGACGGGAGGGAAAGGGCACTCGATGAGATATTCGAGGATGCACTGTCGTCCGGAAAGAGCAGATGCGAATCAGTTGACCGGTTCGGCAGGAAGGAGGTCACTGTAGACTTCGACAAGCCGTTGAAGGTCCGCTCTTTCAATGGATACGGCGTGGTGGAGTCGTTTGCCAAATCAGCCTACAGAGGGCAGACGTCGAGCAAGGTGGAAATTACATTCGAGGACGGAAGTTCTGTTCAGACAACGCCCGTGCACAGGCTGCATTTGCTCACGCGCGGCGGTATCTCGCAGGCCCATGCATGGAGGGTAAGGAAAGGGGACAGGGTGCTTTCGCTTCCAGGCGAAGTCTGGGGGCATGCGGGCAGGATTGGCTTCCAGGAGATAGGTGCGAAGGCGGTCAGGTCCGTCAGGCTGAAGCCAGGCGGAACTGTCTTCGATCTCACAATCCCCATCCATCACAACTTCGCCGGCGGAGATGGCATCTTCCTTCACAACACGGTCACGCAGCAGCAGCTTGCAAAGTGGAGCGACGTTGATGTGGTCATCTACGTGGGCTGCGGAGAGAGGGGGAATGAGATGACCGAGGTTCTGACGACTTTCCCCTTCCTCGAGGATCCGAGGACAAAGTCGCCAATCATGGGCAGGACAGTGCTTATAGCAAACACATCAAACATGCCGATAGCAGCAAGGGAGGCATCCGTCTATACAGGCATGGCTCTCGGTGAATTCTACAGGGACATGGGGTACGACGTGAGCCTGATGGCAGACAGCACATCAAGGTGGGCGGAGGCCATGAGGGAGATATCGTCAAGGATGGAGGAGATGCCTGGCGAGGAGGGCTTCCCGGCCTACCTGTCGGCAAGGCTCTCAGACTTCTACGAGAGGGCAGGAAAGGTGGAAACGCTGTCCGGCAGGACCGGAAGCATAACAGTGATAGGGGCAGTAAGCCCGTCGGGCGGCGACCTGTCCGAACCAGTTACTCAGAACACCCTCAGAATCACAAAGACGCTATGGGCGCTTGACTCCAAACTGAGGGAGAGGAGGCATTTCCCGGCAATCAACTGGCTGACATCATATTCTCTGTACACGGCGCAGCTGGACCAGTGGTACTCCGAGAAGATCGATCCTGACTTCCCCGAAATAAGGAGGTGGGCGCTGACGACGCTTAAAAAGGAGGCTGAACTTCAGGGGATCGTCCAGCTGGTTGGATCGGATGCGCTTCCGGTCGAGCAGCAGCTTCTGCTTGAAATTGCCTCAATGCTGCGCGAATTCTTCCTGCAGCAGAGCGCCTTCCACCCTGTGGACACATATTCGCCAATGCAGAGGCAGTTCATGTTCCTGAGCAGGCTGAAGCACTTCGCCGATCTTGCCGAAACGGCCGTCGGGAAGGGCGTTTCGCTCGAAAAGCTCTCATCGATGTCATGCAGGAACAGGCTCGCCAAGCTCAAGTTCAGCGAGAAAATGGACGAAGAACTCTCGAATCTTCAGGAGACAATGGACGGGGAATTTGCGGAAATGGAGGTGTGAGCATGCCCATGGAGTACAGGGCGATTACGCAGGTCACCGGCCCGCTTGTTTTCGTCCGCCCCGTGCAGGCGGTTGCCTACAACGAGCTTGTGGCTGTAAGGCTGGGGGACGGCAGGATAAAACGCGGACAGGTCCTTGAAACATCCGAGGAGACGGTGGTGGTGCAGCTTTTCGAGGAGACATCGGGCATCGACGTCCGTGCAACTGTCCGCTTCCTGGGCGAAACAATGAAGATGCCCGTCTCCAGGGAAGTGCTCGGCAGGGTCCTGTCCGGTGCAGGAGAGCCAATAGATGAGGGGCCGCCGATCATACCGGATGAAAGAAGGGACATAAACGGCTCCGCAATCAATCCCTGGGCGAGGGAAAATCCAGAGGAGTTCATTGAAACAGGCATCTCTGCAATCGACGGCATGAACACTCTTGTCAGGGGACAGAAGCTGCCCATATTCTCGGGGGCAGGCCTGCCCCATGATGACATAGCGCTTCAGATAGCAAGGCAGGCAAACGTGTTCGGAAGGAAAGGCGAGTTCGCTGTTGTCTTTGCCGGCATGGGGATCACAAGCGAGGAGGCCGAGTACTTCATCGACGACTTCCAGAGGACGGGAGCCATAGACAGGTCAGTGGTCTTCCTCAACCTCGGAGACGACCCCGCGGTCGAGAGGCTCATAACGCCGAGGGTTGCCCTTACAACTGCAGAATATCTTGCGTTTTCTGCTGGACTCCAGGTGCTCGTCATTCTGACCGACATGACAAACTACTGCGAGGCGCTGAGGCAGGTGAGCGCCGCAAGGGGAGAGGTTCCCGGGAGGAGGGGATATCCCGGTTACATGTACACCGACCTCGCCTCTCTGTATGAAAGGGCTGGCAGGATCAAGGGAAACGGCGGCTCCATAACCCAGATACCAATCCTTTCCATGCCCGGCGACGACATTACGCATCCCGTTCCAGACCTGACAGGGTACATCACGGAGGGACAGATAGTGGCTGACAGGGGATTGCACATGGCAGGCGTGTATCCTCCGATAGATGTGCGCAGATCCCTGTCGAGGCAGATGAGCCAGGGGATTGGGGAGGGTAGAACCAGGGAGGATCACAAGGCAATATCGGATCAGTGCTTCGCCGCCTACGCACGCGGCAGGGACCTGAGGGGGCTGATGTCAATCGTCGGCAAGGAGGCACTCTCCGCGAAAGACAGGAAGTATCTCGAGTTCGCTGATGTGTTTGAAAGGGAGATAATCTCGCAGGGCAAGGAGGAAAGGCGGACCATTGATGACACTCTTGGCAGGATGTGGAAGGCAGTGTCCGCACTCCCGGTGGAGGAACTGACAAGAATTGACGAGAAATACATCAAGAAATATCACTCTTCCGTAAGGGCGGAGGTGAAGAACCCTGGTCAGCATTGATGTCAAGCCCACAAGGGCTGAGCTGCTGGACGTCAGGAGAAGAATCGATATAACGGAAGGGGGGCACAGGATACTCAGGCTCCGGAGGGACGGCCTGATACTGGAGTTTTTCAGGGTGCTCAAGGAGGCGGTTGAGGTGCGCCGGAGGATAGTGGAGCAGTACAGGGACGCCAGGCATGCGCTGTCAGTTGCGCAGGCAATAGACGGAGCTCTTGTCGTCTCCTCAGCGGCCAATGCTGTTTCCGCCTTGCCTCCTGTGGAAGTGGGTGAAAGGAACATAATAGGGCTGAAGACTGCAAAAATCAGCTCTTCGTTCAGGATACCCGAACCACAGAACAGGGGTTACGGCATAATAGGCACTTCGTACCACATCGACTACGCAGCAGAACTCTATGCAGCCCTTCTTGAGACATCTATACGTGCGGCCGAGATAGAGGCAATGATGCGCAAGCTGCTTGACGAGATAGAGAAGGCGAGGAGGAGGGTGAGTGCGCTTGAATTTGTGGTCCTTCCAGGGCTGAGGGATGCCGAATCTTTCATCAGGATGAGGCTCGAGGAGCTCGAAAGGGAGGACAAGTTCAGGTTGAAGAGGATCAAGCAGAGGGCGGAAAGCGCTGCGGCGGAGTCGCCCGCCTGAGAGCATGCCACTGGCAGAGGTGGACGAATCGTTTGCCCGGTGGTTTTAAAAAGGGATGGGGCAGCGAAACATTTTTCCTTCATGCGTGTACCTGTCCAAAGCTACATTTGGCTGTATTTTCAGCAGGACAGCGCCGGTCATGCATGCAACGCGACACAGGGCCGCAGAAGAGAATCCGGCCATATCCTTGTGCAAAAGTGCATGCGGTGAGAGGAATCACGGGCCCCGGATGCGCATGGACTAGAAAAAGGTAATAAGCAGCTCGCCATCTGTTACCGGCGGAAGTGTATTTCTTTGCTTGGGATAACAGGATTTTCGCTGTTTGCGAGTTCGCTGCTTCTTCAGACAGGCGATATTGTGAATATCGCCGTGACTGGAATTGTGGTGCTTATACTTGTGGTGATACTTGTCGGCGCGTCCGTCAAGGTCGTCAAGGAATACCAGAGGATTGTAAACTTCAGGCTCGGCAAGGTGCAGGCAGAAAAGGGTCCGGGAATTGTGATGGTCTTCCCTGTCATCGACAGGCCAGTCCGTGTAGACCTCAGGGAACGTTTTCTGCAGATTCCGCACCAGACATGCATCACAAAGGACAATGCACCAGTGGACATCGACTTCATAATTTACTTCAAGGTCATCAATGCCGCCGATTCGGTTGTCCAGGTGAACAACTTCGAGGGCGCAGCGATGGGTATAGCCACAACAACGCTGCGTGCAGTCATAGGTGACATCGCCCTCGATGAAGTGCTTTCCAAGAGGGAGGAAATAAATGCGGTGCTGAGGACAAAACTCGACGATGTCACCACAAGGTGGGGCGTCAAGGTTACAAATGTCGAAATAAGGGAAATACTGCCGCCGAAGAATGTTTCTGATGCGATGATACTGCAGATGTCCGCAGAAAGGAGCAGGAGGGCTGTTGTCACTGAGGCGGAAGGCAAGAAATCCGCGACAATTACTGTTGCAGAGGGAGACAGGCAGAGCGCTATACTCAGGGCTGAGGGAAACAAGCAGTCCGCAATACTTCAGGCCGAAGGGTACGCGCAGGCGCTGTCGACCGTCTTCGGGGCTGCAAAGTTAATAGACCAGAAGACGCTGACAATCCAGTATCTCGACACGCTGAAGGCTCTGGGCAGCAGCCCTGCCACCAAGTTCGTACTGCCGGCGGAGTTCACACAGCTCATAAAGCCCATAAGGACCATGATAGAGGCGGCTGAGACGGAAGCCTCTAAGGGTGAATAAGGGTGACCGCGGACCACGGTGCAAGAAAGGAGACGCTCAAGGACAGGATATTCCTTTTCGGCATAAGGCAGCTTATCCTGGTGGTTGCCATTGTGATTGCAGGATTATATGTCCTGCTGTCGGGCCTAATCTACAGTGCGGTGGAGAACATAGTGGCCGGCCTGGTTATAGCGCTCATAGGCGGCGGCCTGGCATACGGCTTCAAGACAACAGCTGTGCGCCGTATAACAAAGAGGTACTACACTGTTGACACGATTATTGGAAAGCAGGGAATAGCCAAGGTGAGCTTCGATCAAGGCGCAAAGGGCGTGGTGAACGTCGACAACGAGTACTGGTCGGCAGTTACTGCTGACCGGATTGCCGAGGGCGACCCGGTAAGCGTTGTTTCTGTCGAAGCGGACAAGGTAACTCTACGGGTGAAGAGGGCCTGAGTTTCGGCCTAGCACCTTCTCTTCAGGCGCCGCCGCCCTTCTCTTCCACCCTCACCTTGCCTTCTGTGTACTCGACTACCCTGACGGTCCTTCCATGGCTGATAGGAGTGGCGGAAACACATGTCCAATCCTCCGAGCCTATGACGCAGACACCCTCCTTTCCGGGCATCACATCCGTCACCATGCGCCCCTCCATGCCCTCGACCCTCTTGGGGTCTACAAGCTTTGGCTGACTCATGAGCACCTTCCTTATCTTGGCGAGGTAGATGAAACCGATGACGAGTATGCCGCCCACCAGTCCCATCAGACCGTAGCTGAACAGCCCGTAGGGGGAGGGAGAGTAGCCGGAGGAATTGCCCGCAAGGAGCCACGTTCCAACAAGGCCAACAATGACTCCTCCCGTCACGAATATGCCGTGCCCTGCCTTCAGCTCGATGAAGATGAGTATTGCGGCCAGCACAAGGAGGAGTATTGCCACAACAGGGGCGCCAATCAGCTCCGCGCCAAGGAACCCGAGTGCTATCAGGACAGCGGCGGCAACGGTGAGGAAGATAGTCCGGTGGAGCATGTCAATCGCAAGAGCGATGAAACCGACGACCATGAACAGGCCGTCGACGAGAGAGTTGCTTATGAAGCTCAGGAAACTGTCATAGATTGGTTCGTTGAAATAATGCAGCTGGCTGCTGCCTATTCCAACAAGTGAGAGGAAGGACTGGAATGTCTGCGCAAGCCCCGTAACCAGGCCGATGGACGAAGCCGTGGGGGCATCGTATGCCGTGTTGTTCTGGGCCATGTTGATTGCGGCGCTCACGTTGTAATGGTTGGCGGCCGCAAGGCTCTGTATGTATGCAACCATTGCATTCTGGACATGCTGCTGTTCCGACTGGGTGCCGCCGATGATATATGGTGTGGACGGGCCTATGAATGAGCCGTTGCCCATGTAAATCGCGTTTGTAGACAGTGCGATGTAGCTGCCGGCCGAAGCGGCCATTGCATTCACAGGCACGTATGTGTAAACAGACAGACCGTGCGCCTGAACGCTCTGCACCGAAGCGACAATGCTTGTCATGTCGCCGAGCTGGCCCCCGGGCGTATTCATCACTATGATCATGTCGTAGTTATTGCTTATTGCACCCTGCGCCGCCTTCTGGACGTAGTCGGCAGCACCCTGGTCCACGGCTATGTTGAATGTGACAACAATTGCGCCCTGGGCTGATGTTGCATGGGGTGAGCTTCCGGAGACCTGCAAGGCAGGTAATACAAGGAACATGACCAAAACGAACAGCGCCAGCAAAGATGGGCGCTTTCTGCCTGTCACGTCTCATCATATGACCTTTCGGATAAAAGTTCTTTTTGCAAGACGGAAAATATGCAATGTCCAGCGGGGCGGAAAGCTGCTTACTGCATCTGATATCCAACGGACAAGTAATATAAAGCCTTGAAAAGTTGAATTCCAACATCAAAGCCGCCGGGGCGGTGTAACGTCAGATGAGTGCTGAGGGAATAGCTGTAGGGGACTCTGGGACAAGGTACAGGACACCCACCACTGAAAGGGGCCGTTCGATCTCCGGTAACAGAAGGGAAATACTCGAGACGCTTTACAACTATCCCGCATCGAGCGTATCCAAAATCTCCAGGGAGGTGGAGCTGACACCCAACACCGTCAAGTGGCACCTTGCTTCGCTGAAGAGAAATGAATATGTCAGCGAGGACAGGGTCGACAACAGGTCGATATTCTACCCACTTAATTTCGTTGACAACGCCGAGGTGCACATGCTCGCCGTTCTGAATGACGACACGTGCGGCGAGATATTCTCTCATGTGTACTCCAATCCCGGAGGGACTCAGAAGGAGCTGAAGGAAAAGCTCGGGCTGACCCAGAACACGGCCGGCTATTTTCTCAGGAAACTCACGCACATAGGTGTTCTT
Organism: Thermoplasmata archaeon; assembly: GCA_021817225.1. Classification (GTDB taxonomy): domain Archaea; phylum Thermoplasmatota; class Thermoplasmata; order Sysuiplasmatales; family Sysuiplasmataceae; genus JAJZXY01. The sequence goes on along the minus strand of JAKAVR010000024.1, from coordinate 6,102 downwards.
GAGGAAGTCCAGAATGGCAAATTCAAGTATTACTACCCCTCAAAACTGATTATTAGAAAGGTCGAGGACAGGCAGAGCCGTTCCGCCGAATACACCACATACCTTCTCTCAAAGCTCAAGTCTGACGGAATGGAGACAAGCGAGTTCAGGATAAACGGCGGCAGGGTGACGTTCAAAATAAAATACAGGAAGGGCGAGGAGACAATGGGTTTCGGCATGAACCCGTTCACAAGCCTGCTGAGACATTGAATGCTCAGCTTCCCTCGGAGCCAAGTGAGTATTCCCGCCCCCTCCAGACTATCTTTGTCATCCTTTTCGCCTTGAGCAGGTTTGCAATGTAGAGCACATCCGTTGAAAGGTAAATTGGAATGATCGCGGGGTCCCAGCTCCCGGACCTCCTGTAGATTCTTGCGATGCCAGTTGCATACGGAAACAGCAGGAGGAGGGCGACGGGGCTGACAAACACAGTGAGAAGAATGGATGACAGGAAAAGGAGCAGCCTTGCAGAGTAGTATGCGAGGCCGAGACCATAGAGCCTGCTGCTACCGCTTATTGCCAGCGCTGTCTGCCTGTTCGACCATTCGAAGAAAGAGACGGCAGTCTCCCTGGATTTCACAGTCACGAGTTCACGGTCGCAGTATGCTATGTCCAGGCCCGCGTTTGAAGAGAAATGGGTGAGCGCCGTGTCGTCTGAAACAGACTCGCTGAACAAGTCCAGATTGCCGTTGTCAATCAGTGACTTCCTGAACGCTAGCGACCCTCCCCACCCGAACCTGGTGATGCGTGATTCCATCATGCTGTTGCCCACGAAACCCCAAACCATCTTTACCCTTGACCAGAAACCACCGATCGGAACAAAGACGGGAAATGTGGTGCTCAGGCCGTACCGGGGATTTGCAAGGGGCCCTGTGAGAGTCCTGAGCCATTCTCCCGAGAAGGTGGCATCCGAATCTGCGATTACGTAAATGTCGTAGTCAGGAAACCTGTGAATTGCGGATGAAAGTGCCCTGACTTTACCGCTGCATCTACTGCATGAAACATCCGACACAATGTGTGTTATCCCTGCCTCCCTTATGGCTTCAAGGGCAACATCCTCCGGGCTGTCTACTATTGCAACCAGGTCGAACGAAGGATGGTCCTGATTCTTGAGACTCAGCAGGTTCTCCCTTAGTGTTATGTCATGTCCACGGCACGGCACCATGACGAGCACCCTACCCTCCGGTATGCTGCCCGCGCTGTCAGGTGTGCTCCTGCGCTCGAGCCTCTTGACAATTTCTATCAGGAAGAGTCCGGCCGATATGAGCACAAGGAACGATACATAGACTATCAGTGGCAGGTCTGTCATTGTTCAGGATAGACAAAGGGCATGTTGTATTTAGCAGTTGGAGAATGCGTCTAGCTGTGGCCGGCGCGCTGCCTGACACCTGATGCCAGGGCTGCGGCACCCTGCCCCCGAGGCAGTAGAAATACCCCTCTCCGTAGATATAAGGGGTAACTGCCTTATTGAACACGGTCGATGAGTCCAATACAAGGCAGGTACCATTCAATGGAAGAACTCGACGTTGAAGAGCTTGAGGAGAAGGAGCCGGAGCTGCAGGACATAGGCAGCATAGCTGCAATGCTTGGTCTCTCGGAGCATGACATCGAGAGGTATGGCAACCGCATGGCGAAGATACCTCTTTCCATATTCCAGCGGCTTGACGGGAACAGGATGGGACACCTTATCCTGGTCACATCAATGACACCCACAACGTCGGGTGAAGGGAAAACGACAATATCAATAGGACTGGCAGACGCACTTTCGATGCTTGGGGAGAAGGTTGTCGTGAACCTGAGGGAGCCATCGCTCGGTCCGTGCTTCGGCATGAAAGGGGGAGCCACCGGCGGCGGCAGGGCGGCAGTCAAGCCGATGGACAGGATCAATTTGATATTCACCGCCGACTTCCCTTCAATTTCGGCTGCACACAACCTGCTTTCGTCGCTTATAAACAACCACATCTTCCATGGAAACGAGCTGAACCTTGATCCGAAGCGCATTGTCTTCCCCAGGACTGTCGACATGAACGACAGATCCCTGAGGAGCATAATAGTTGGAGTGGGCGAAAGGGACAAGGGTGTAATGGCAATGGACAGTTTTGTAATCACACCCGCGTCCGAGGTCATGGCCATAGTCGCCCTTGCCTCCGACTACATCGACCTCAAGGAGCGACTCTCCAGAATACTCATCGGTTTCACATTCAACGGCGATCCTGTCTACGCAGGAGATCTGAAGGCGCAGGGCTCCATGGCCGCACTTCTGAAGTACGCCATGCAGCCAAACCTTGTACAGACAGGCGAGGGCACGCCTGCGCTAATCCACACGGGACCCTTCGGCAACATAGCGCACGGGACCTCAAGCCTGATTGCCGACAGGCTTGGACTTATGCTCACTGATTACGTCGTGACTGAGGCCGGTTTCGGCTCCGACCTTGGCGGTGAGAAGTTTGTCAACCTTGTTTCAAGGGTGGGAAAACTGAAGATAGATGCAGTCGTGATTGTGGCGACTGTGAAAGCCATAAAGAGACAGGGAGGAGACAGGGAGGGGACTAAGGACAACATGAAGGCGCTTGAGGCAGGAATGGCGAATCTGCTGAAGCACGTGCACATAATGCAGAGTTTCGGCTTCGACCCTGTCGTTGCAGTAAACAGGTTTTCATCCGATACCACAAGGGAACTGAACTACCTGACGAAAAAGCTCAGCTCCACCGGAATAATATCTGCCGTTGTAGATGCATTTGAGAATGGGGGAGAGGGTGCGCTGGAACTTGCAAAGCTTGTAATAAAAAAGGCCGCTTCACCTCCGCCTGCGCTGCACTACACATACGAGATGGATGACGATGTGAAGTTGAAGATAGAGAAGGTTGCGCGCGAGGTCTATGGTGCCCGTGATGTGTTGTTCGAACATGCGGCTGTGGCAGATCTTGCAACTATTGAGAAGATGAGCCTATCGCACCTGCCCATATCGATGGCCAAGACGCAGTACTCCCTTTCGGATGACAAGAGCCTGCTCAACGCGCCAGCCGACTTCGACATACACGTGGAGAGGGTGCTCATTTCAAGCGGCGCCGGGTTCCTCGTCCCGCTGCTCGGGGAGATAATGACAATGCCAGGACTGCCGAAATCGCCGGCGGCCGACAGGATAGACATAACACCCCGGGGAGAGATAATAGGGCTTTACTGAGACAGGGTCTTTTTAGCTCAAACGACTACCAAAACTATTTGTTTTAGCGATCCGCTTCGACTCCCGTGGAGCAGCTACAGGACTCACTCGGAAGACGCATCCAGTACCTCAGGATCTCAGTTGTCGATGCCTGCAACCTGAGATGCGTCTACTGCATGCCGTCCAACAGGCTTGTTTTCACAAAGTTCAGCAAACTGATGTCACCGTCAGAGATCGGCACCATCACAGAGGCAGCAGCTGAAGTCGGAACAAGAACGGTCCGCATTACTGGCGGCGAGCCGCTCACAAGGCCAGACATAGAGGATGTCATTGCAAGGGTGTCCGCTGTCCCGCAGGTAGAGGACATACCAATTTCGACAAATGGTATCTACCTTATGGAAAAGGCGGATGCAATTGCCTCCGCCGGCATAACAAGGGCCAATGTGAGCATCGACAGCCTGAAGCCCGATGTCTTCAGGGAGGTCACCAGGGGAGGAGACATAAGCAGGGTGCTCGCCGGGATTGATGCGGCCGCATCCGCCGGCATATGGCCCATCAAGATAAACACCGTGCTGATGAATGGCGTGAACAGCGACGAGCTTGTCCAGCTCGCAAGATACTCGCTTGAGCGCGGTTACTCCATCAGATTCATAGAAATGATGCCACTCAAGAGCAATGTCGATTTCCAGCCGCGCCTTTTCTTCCCTGCCATGCGCGCCAGGAGCATACTGGAAAAGGAATTCAGGTTGACTCCGGGCGAAGGTGGAATTGGTTCAGGACCAGCGGTAAACTACGACGTCGATGGATACGAGGGGCGAATTGGCTTCATAACGCCGCTTTCAGGTAACTTCTGCAGCAGATGCAACAGGGTGCGTATCACTTCCGACGGCAGGCTCAGGATGTGCCTGTTCGGTGACGACATGGTCGATCTGGTTGGAATGCTCAGGAATGGCGGTGGAAGGGAAGAGCTGATAGAGAAGCTCAGGGAGTCGATACTCTTCAAGCCGGAGAGGCATTATCTTGAAATCGGAAAGACAAGCAGCGAGACACTTTACGCCATGTCGCAGATAGGCGGCTGAACCGGTTTGCCGTCAAGTGTTTTTTAAGGGATGCTGACAATCAGCCTCCATGAAGGCACAACTTACTTTTCACAAGGTGCGCCTTCCCCTCCTCAGGCCATTCACCACAAGTTTCGGAACGCAGACACACAGGACATGCTACATCTTCAGGCTTGAGTCGGGTGGAATCACAGCTTATTCCGAATGCGTTACAGAGGAAGAGCCGGGGTACAGCTACGAGGACAATCACACTGCAATCCATGTGATACGCTCATTCCTTGCAGGTATGGTCGCAGATGTGCCGGAACCCGGGGTGTTCCTGCAGAGGGCATCCTGGATAAAAGGACACAACATGGCGAAGGCCTCGCTCGAAATGCTCCTCTGGGATTACCATGGCCGTGCCTCGGGGATGCCCCTTGCCAAAATGATGGGCGAGTCAAAGGGATATGCAGATGTCGGTGTTTCGATCGGAATGAGCGACACCGATTCGATGGTCAGGACCGTTGGGGAATCAGTTGATAAGGGTTACAGAAGGATTAAGGTCAAAATCGAAAGGGGAAGAGAATATGAAATTCTGTCCGCTGTCAGGAATGCCTACCCCGGCATCGCCCTCAGCGCCGATGCAAACACAGACTATACGCTGAAGGACATCGAACTGCTGAAGAGGATTGACCGATTCAACCTGGAATACATAGAGCAGCCTCTCGGACACGATGATATACTGGACCATTCAAAGCTGGCAAAGGAGCTTTCCACTCCGCTGTGCCTTGACGAATCAATCAATTCATCGCACAGGGCGGAACAGGCGTTCGAGATAGGAGCATGCAAGGTTATCAACATAAAGCCTGGAAGGGTGTCTGGTCTGACGGAATCGCTCGGCATAGCTTCCGTCTGTTCGCGGTTCGGGGGCAGCTGCTGGGTCGGCGGGATGCTTGAAACAGGGGTCGGAAGGTCATACAATATCGCCCTGGCAAGCACGAAGCTCATCGACTATCCGGGAGACACTTCACCAAATGAAAGGTACTTTTCGAGGGACCTTGTGAAGAATCCATTCCAGATGCGCGACGGGCGAATAGAACCCAACACCGGCCCGGGCACAGGGATTGATGTGGATGACGGCTTCCTGCAGACAGTGACTTCAGAGAGCGGTTCACTGTCAGGATAGTCGAAGCGCGTTCTGTTTAAAGACAGCCCGGAGACGGGGAAGCAAAACGCAGAAGTCATGACAGCCGGTATGAAGTTACATATCCATATATGTAAATATATGATATTCGTTGCCTCGAATGAATGAGATGAATTCAAGCTCTGCGCCTGCCATTGAAAATGAAGGGGATGCTTCTATCGCCATACTTCATGGTTTGTCATTTCTCGACAAACTTCTTCCAGTCTGGATTATACTTGCAATGCTTGCAGGCGTCGCCGTCGGGTACGTTCTTCCCGAAACAGGAAGCGTCATAAATTCGCTGCAGGTGGATTCAGTATCACTCCCCATAGCAATAGGGCTGATATGGATGATGTACCCACCCCTTGCTTCCGTGAAGTACAGAGAATTGGGCAAAGTCAAGACGGCAGGCAAGATGCTCGGGTTGTCTACGATTCTTAACTGGCTTGTCGGACCCTTCCTCATGTTTGGACTGGCTTTCCTCTTTCTGCCGGACATGCCTGCATTCAGGGATGGCATAATACTGGTGGGCCTTGCAAGATGCATAGCCATGGTCCTAGTCTGGAACATGCTGGCAGGTGGCGACAATGAATATGCTGCAATCATAGTCGCCATGAACGCACTCTTCCAGATAGCGTTCTATTCAATCTATGCATTCCTGTTCATCAACCTTCTGCCGGAGT
>JAKAVR010000086.1 GCA_021817225.1 Thermoplasmata archaeon | reverse complement strand
TTCGACTCTTCGAATCTCACTTGAGTCGCCCCTCAAGATCAGGTGTCTTGTGCCTTCCATCCCGGTAGGAATGCGGGGGGATGGTTAAAGCCATGACGCTGTAACTCACAGGTAGACTGGACCAGAATGTCGGCCCGATTTCCTTATCGGGAGAACGGTATGTTTATATAGAAGTGCTATCATATGCAGATTATAGGTGATAACTCATGACGGACAAGATTGAGCCATACAGAAGGATGCTGAGGCCAAGGAGCATTGACGAACTTTTTGATGACATGCAGAAATCATTTGAGGATATGATGGTGCCTTTCGTTTCGGATACAGGCTGGCCATATCTCGAGTACTCCCGGGGAGAGCTCGGAAAGGTCCCCCATGCCGATATTGAGGAGACGGAGGCTGCATACATTGTTACCGCCGAGATGCCTGGCATACAGAAGGAGAACATTGATGTCAAGCTGACCGACGACAACACAGTGGAAATCTCAGGGAAGTCAAGCACTCAGAAGAAGGAGACAAAGGGAAAGCTTATCAGGGAAGAGAGGAGCAAGACTGACTTCTTCAGGAGATTCGTGCTTGAACACGAAGTGAACGCGGACAGCGTTGACGCAAAAGTCGAGAACGGGGTGCTGATAATCACCCTCCCCAAGAAGACAGAGGAAGCGGCAAAAGTCAAGAAAGTGCAAATAAAATAAACCCATTCCCTTTTAATTTATCCAGCCATTGAGGGTAAAGGAGCAAGATTAAGACGACCAGGCACAGCGACAAGTTCCTTAAGGTAGGCGAGGCAAAACCAAAGGACGTGGGAAGGGGTATCGCCAGGATCGACCCGGCTGTCATCGAGATTCTAGGCATCCAGGTAGGGGACGCGGTGCAGATCGAGGGCAAGAAGAGCACAGTTGCAATCGTCTGGCCGGGCTATCCGGAGGACACGAACAGGGGCGTCATCAGGATAGACGGAAGCACAAGGCGAAACGCAGGCGCATCGATCGATGACAAGGTATCTGTCCAGAGGGTGGCAACCAAGAGGGCCACCAGGATAACACTGGCGCCAACAGAGCCGCTCAGGATCATGGGCGGAGACGAGTATCTGGGCCAAGTGCTCGAGGAAAGGGCGGTCACCAAGGGGGACGTCATTGAGATAAACATAATGGGAAGGAAGGTGGAGCTTGTCATACTCTCATATCAACCTCCGGCCGAGGCCGTCGTAGTGGACAGGGAGAGCGAGATCAGGCTGAGCGAAAAGCCGGTCAAGGAGGAATTTGCAAAACTCCCGAGGGTCACGTACGAAGACATAGGCGGCCTGCGGGAAGAGGTGAAGAAGGTACGCGAGATGATTGAGCTTCCGCTCAAGCACCCCGAACTGTTCGAAAGGCTCGGTGTGGAGGCACCCAAGGGTGTGCTTCTGCACGGCCCTCCGGGGACAGGGAAAACGCTGCTTGCAAAGGCAGTTGTCAGTGAGACCAATGCCAATTTCCTGAGCATAACTGGCCCCGAGATAATGAGCAAGTTCTACGGCGAGAGCGAGGAGCGCCTCAGGGAGATATTCAAGCAGGCCGAGGAGAACGCACCTTCAATCATTTTCATTGACGAGATAGACAGCATAGCACCGAAGAGGGACGAGGTCACGGGCGAGACAGAGCGCAGGGTAGTGGCTCAGCTGCTTGCGCTCATGGACGGGCTCGAGAGCAGGGGAAAGGTCGTTGTAATAGGTGCAACAAACAGGCCCAATGCACTGGATGCGGCGCTTCGCAGACCGGGAAGGTTTGACAGGGAAATCGAGATTGGCATACCGGACAGGGGCAGCAGGCTGGAAATACTGCAGATCCACACGAGGGGAATGCCGGTGGACGGAAGCGTGAAACTTGAGAAGCTGGCGGATATGACCCATGGCTACGTAGGAGCAGACCTCTGGGCGCTGTGCAAGGAGGCTGCAATCAGGTCACTTAGGAGAATACTGCCAGACATCGACATAGACTCTGATTCCATACCCCTGGAGATCCTCATGAACCTGAAGGTCACAATGGATGACTTTGTCGGTGCATTCAGGGAGATGTCCCCCTCCGGGCTGAGGGAAGTACTTGTCGAGAGGCCCGATGTTGCATGGGCAGACATAGGTGGTCTGCAGGAGATAAAGGAGGAACTTCAGCAGGCAATCGAGTGGCCGCTGATGTATGGCGAAGCTTTTGCAAGACTGGATGCAAAATCCCCAAAGGGAATACTTCTCCATGGGCCGCCAGGTACAGGGAAGACTCTTCTGGCAAAAGCAGTTGCCCACGAAAGTGAAGCGAACTTCATAAACATAAAAGGGCCGGAGTTCCTCAGCAAGTGGGTGGGCGAGAGCGAGAAAGCTGTCAGGGAAACATTCAGGAAGGCAAGGCAGGCCGCTCCATGCGTCATTTTCATTGACGAGATTGACGCGATAACTCCAAGCAGGGGCGGCAGCGCGGGCGATTCACAGGTTACAGAGAGAGTTGTCAGCCAGATACTCACGGAAATGGACGGCCTTGAGGAACTTGAAGGTGTTTCTGTAATTGCGGCAACAAACAGGCCCGATATCATCGACCCGGCTCTTCTAAGGCCAGGGAGATTCGACAGATTGATTTACGTCCCTCCCCCGGACACGGATGCTCGCAAGTCAATTCTGAAGATACACACTGCGAAGAAACCGCTTGCATCGGATGTTGATCTCTCCAGGCTTGCCGGGGTGATGGAGAACTACACAGGCGCAGAAATAGCTGCCGTCTGCAACCAGGCTGCAATGATTGCGATGAAGGAATTCATCGACGTGCATCCCAAGTTCGACAGGGAATCACTCTCAAGGCTCAAGATATCGGGGAAGAACTTCGAGACGGCACTCCGCAAGGTGGCTCCCCTCACAAAGGAGGAACTGTCATATTACACAGGGGTGAGCAGCAGGTTCAAGGCAGAGGGCTCATACCCCGAGCTTTGAGCCAGACGTCATCCAGCCCGCCTGTTGAGTCAAACCTTTTCTACTTGAAACTTCTACAACTGGGTATGCTTGAGCTTTCGGAAGGCGATTTCCAGGCATCAACCCTCAGAATTCGAGATAAGACGGTTGTTCTTTTTCACGCATCGTGGTGCCCTTACTGCAAGCTCCTGATGCCCACATACGAGAAGTTCGGAGGCGATGCCAAGGTGGATGTGGCAAGGGTGGATATATCCGACTTCGAGTCACCTCTCTGGGACGCTTTTTCAATCGAGGCGGTTCCGACTGCAATCATCTTTGAGAAGGGAGAACCTGTGGCAAGGGTGGATTCCAAAATGGGCAATGGTGTCACACCCGCAGAATTCCTGCAGTTTGCAGAACAGACACAATCGATATAAGCAACAGGTCCGATGCTGGCACCGATACAAATGGTATCAGGTCAGGATGCCTCCGACGCAATCGAGATAATGAAGGGCCAGCTGGAGCTTGTACTCAAGAGGCTTGACTCAGCCGAAGCGAAAATTGCCTCAATCATGAAAAAGGCCGACGAGAACGGCAAGATGCTTTCTTCAATGATGGAGACGATGCAGCAGATGGGCCTCGTCACCCAGCCGTACAGGAAATCTGACAACAAGTCAGGTGCGGGCGAAGACAGGGCATACTGGTAGTCTGCTTCTCACCTGTGCTCCAGTTTATATCTAGACGCATGCATATGCCTGTTCCGGATGCGCAAGACAGCTGAACTGTCAGATGACTACCGAAACAGGACTTACATGTCGGCAACGGAATCTGCGAAGTATCTTGGTATTACAGTGGACGAACTTCACAGACTGGTTGATGGCAGGGCAATAACTGCATCCATGTCCGCCAGCGGCCAGATGCGCTTCTCACTCGTCACGCTGAAACACTACGAGAGCAAGGTTCCGCTCAAGCCAGTTTCTTTGCATTCAGTCCCCCGTGTAACCTCAATTCACGCAGGCGAGACAGTACAGAGGGTGGTCAGGGGTGACTCGAGGAAGATGAGGGAGCTTCCGGACGGCTCTGTCAATCTTATGATTACATCGCCACCCTACTTCGATGCGAAAATGTACTCGCGAAAAAGTGTGAAGGGCGATCTCGGCGGCATTCACGATGTGAACGAATGGTTCTCCTCCATCGCAGCGGTCTGGAGAGAAGTTTACAGGGTGCTGCAGCCCGGGAGGAAGGCATTCATCAACATTATGAACCTGCCTGTTCGGCTCGAAGAGGGAGGGTTCAAATCACTGAATCTTGTGGGAAAGACAGTCGATGTGCTTGAGCAAATCGGGTTTGTGTTCAAGAGGGACATAATCTGGCACAAGACAAATTCTGTGAGGGCACACTTTGGCACCTATCCCTACCCGGGCGGCATACTTGTCAACAACTCGCATGAATCGATACTCGAGTTTGAGAAGCCGGCGCCTGCAGGCTACAGGAAATACGCCCATCTCACAAGCGGACAGAAGGAGGCGTCTAAGCTTGACAGGGATTTCTGGCTGTCGCTTAAGAACAGCGACGTGTGGATCATGCACCCGGAGGGAAGCGGAGACAGGAGGAGCCATGTTGCACCATTTCCGTTTGAACTTCCCCACAGGCTCATCAAGGCATACAGCTATATCGGCGAAACAGTACTTGACCCGTTCCTCGGCTCGGGCACGACACTGGTGGCGGCGGCCAAACTCAGGAGGAACGGCATTGGCTACGAACTCATGGGAGACATAGCTTCACTTGCAGTGGAATCGGTGAAGAAGGCAGGCGTGTGAATCGGCCCATTCAACAGCACCAACTTTTAAACACTATTGAGGACTTTCATATACAGGTATATCTATGAAACTCGCTGACTGGGCACGGAAACAAGGCATCAACTACATCACCGCCTATCGCTGGTTCAATGCGGGAATCCTCCCTGTCCCGGCACAGCAACTGCCGACGGGGACGATTCTCGTGCAAGAAGTCCCCATCCCGACGAACACGGTCGCGCTCTACGCTCGCGTATCGTCCACGGAGCAGAAGCCGGAGTTAG
>JAKAVR010000085.1 GCA_021817225.1 Thermoplasmata archaeon | reverse complement strand
AAGTTCACCGCTTCCAATGTTGTAGGCTGTGCTCAATTTGCTGCTGGCTTTGTATGCCAGGTAGATTGCCCTTCCAAGATCTCCATTGTACACATAGTCATTCTTCTGGTCGCCGCCGCTTTTTATTGCAAGAGGACGGTTGAAGATCCCTGCCTCGATGATCTTGCTAATGCCAGATGCCACTCCATGTCTGCTCATCTTCCCCGGACCGTACGTTGAAGCAAATCTGAAAGCTGCAAACTCAATATTGAATTCCCTTTTGTACTGCCGTCCCAGCAACTCTGAAGCGCCTTTGGTCGCACCGTAGAATGATTCTGGCCTGAAGGGGTGATCCTCACCAACCGGCTTGAAAGTCGGATTCCCGTAATCTCCTGTCAGATGGCCAAGCGACGCCTTTGAACTTGCATACAATACTTTCTTTACTCCGTGCTTCCTCGCATTTTCAAGAACGTTCAATGTGCCGTCAACGTTAATGTGCCATCCAACTTTCGGTTCACTTTCACACACTTTACCCAGCGCTGAAGACATATGAACTATGCATGTAATATTGTTGTCTTCAATGGCTCTTCCAAACATTTTCTCGTCTGTTACATCCCCTTCAATAAAGTCAAATTTGTATTCGACATCCTTGACGAGTGTCAGATCCTTCCTTATGTCATAGACCAAAGGCCTGACTCCTTCGCTGATGAACCTCTTCAGGACATATGAACCGATTGCACCCAACGCCCCGGTTATCAAAACGCCACTTCTTTTCCCTGCTCCTGAACCCTCTGCCAATCCAACACCCGAAGTTCGAGAGAATTCGTCCGGACTATATTAATTGTTCACGACAACACGAAAACCCACCATGAGATGTTTCTCACTGTAATCTGTCAAATTGACTCCGCAGGTCATTTCAAAAACCACACGGTGAATTGGAATGCGGGAATGCAAATCAGGACTGTTGCATTCCCTGGTTGAGAACTTCATTGGCAAAGCCCACATCCTGCAGTGATCTTGTTTGGTCAGGTTATATTGTGCGACAAACTTATACTGCAACTCACTATACGGCTCAGCATGACAAAATGCAGGGCTCCTGTCTTTGTGGGTGCAGAAAAGCCTCTCGAGATAAGGGAGTTCGACATCCCGGAAGTTGGCCCCGGCGAAGGGCTCGTGCGCATGGTTTTTGCAGGTATATGTGGTTCTGATGCAAGGGAGTGGCACAACCCTGAAACTGAGACGCCAATGATTTTTGGTCACGAAAACGTTGGGGTACTGGAGAAACTTGGCGAAGGAAAAAAATATGATGCAGTTGGTCAGGAGATTTCAGAGGGAGACTATGTGGCTTTCTGCAGCGTAGCTCCATGCATGAATTGTTACACCTGTGTTGTTCTGAAAGAGTTCTCACAGTGCGAGCGCGGCATCAAATACGGACTCAGTCGTTGTGATTCCCGTCCATACCTGAGGGGTGGCTACGGAGAGTACGTCCACCTGATGCCAGGCGTCGGCATAGTCAGGATTCAGGGGAAGGAGCATATTCCACAAGCACTTCTGGCTGCTATAGGCAACAAGACTCTGGTGCATGCCATACAGAGAGCAAACGGCATCAGTGCAGGCGACACTGTAGTTGTCCAGGGAACGGGACCGATTGGCCTGAGCGCCATCGTGCAAGCCAGGCTGTGCGGTGGCCGGGTTATTGCGATTGGAGCTCCAAGCCACCGGCTCGACCTTGCGAGAAGCCTTGGCGCCGTCAAGACGCTGAATATAGAGGAGCTGAAAACTCCCAAGGAGAGGGTCAGAGCGATAAGCGACCTGACCGATGGCAAGGGCGCAGATGTTGTCATCGAGGCATCTGGTGCCTCCACCGCATGTGATGAGGCATTGCAGATGGTGAGGATAGGGGGCAAGTTTATCCTCGTAGGCATGGACATGACAAAGAGGCGGACGATGGACCCCTTCCAGGTAACAAGAAAGGGCATACACGTGACCGGCACATATGCTGCCTCTCCAACTGACCTTTACAAGGCGATGCTCGACCTTCGAGATGTCGAAATCCCCTTTGACAGGATATTCACTCACAAGTTCCCCATGGTCGAGGCGACTGAGGGCATTCTGTCCGTGGACAGGCTTGAACCTGTCATTGGGTTGATAGATCACAGCAGATGATTCCTCAAGGAAATGAAGAACGTGGTTGTAGAAGATACTTCGATCGGGGCTGAAGATTTGGAAGCGGGAGATGAATGAGGAAACGCTACACATCTCCTGTCTCGCTTGGGGCTGAAATATAAGATGTTACAGGTCACCGGCACTGTGCAGGCATTTGAGCGGACTTGCTGGGTACATTGCGCGGTTGCTCTTGCAGAAAGCAGTCGCAACCAGGCATCACAGAGTTGCCACGGTCCACAAACCTTTCACCTGTTTGACTCCGTGGAACGCGTAGCGATCAAGTTCCTTGGAAAATGATCGGCATGTATTTCGCGCCGGGAAAGGAACCCCGCGTGCGAAAATAGAAGTGTGCAACGATCAGCCTGCCATTAAATGTCGTGGTTTTAAATAGTCTGATTGCATTGACCGCCGGTATGGCAAATGGGGGGTCAGCATAAGTGCCTGACAGTGTGTCTTCCGCAAACGTTTCAGCCACTGGTTCCCGAACGAGCCTGAAAGCTGTTACAAGAGTTGCCTTCCTTGGCGGGTTGGGCAGCTATTTTGAATACTTCGATTTCTTCAACGCAACGCTGGCCGCAGGACTCGCGTGGCCGCTCGTCTTCTTCAGCGGCTTGCCTCCTGCAGTGGGACTTGCGCTGTCGATTTTCTCTTATGCCCTGACATTCTTCACGAGACCAGTGGGGGCATATGTCTTTGGTCATTTCGGTGACAGGCTGGGAAGGAAGTATGTCCTTTTCCTGACCCTGCTTATCATGGGCATCGGCTCTATCGCCATAGCGGCACTGCCAGGCTCTGCATCCATTGGTGCAGCGGCGCCCATTTTGCTCAGCGTCATAAGGCTCGTCCAGGGCTTCGGCCTTGGTGGAGAGGCAGGTGGCGCATCCACATGGGTTCTTGAAGTTGCAGCCAGATCAAAGCACCGGGGATTCTGGACCTCATGGGTTCAAGCCGGAAGCCCCGCCGGCCTTGCCACAGCAGCGATATTTGCAAGCAGCCTGCTTACCAACCTGGGACATCCTGCCTACATAGCGTGGGCATGGAGGGTTCCGTTCGTTGTCGGCGGTGTTGCGGCTGTTGTCGGTGGATTCCTCAGGTACAGGCTTATGGAGAGCCCGCTTTTCGAGAGAATTTCCAAAGCACACAAGGTAGAGAGATTCCCGGCGAGCGAAGTGATGAAAAAGCAGTGGAAAAAGATGCTGCTTCTGCTCCAGCTGAATTATCCCGAGGTTATAGGCACAAGCGTCACAGTAGTGCCGTTTGCGATTTTATACATGAATCAGCTCCATATGAATCCGTCCTTTTCAAGCAGTGCAACAGTATTCCTGGGATTGGGAGCACTGACTGCAACAGTCATTGTGGGAATTCTGTCTGATTATGTAGGGAGAAAGATATGGTTCATACTTGCCGGGCTACTGGGTGCAGTGTTTGCATACCCGTTCTACCTGGTCCTGCAGACAAGGAATGAACCATTGATTATTCTCCTTATGTTCGGCTGGGGGTTCATAGTGTACCTCGAGAATGCTGTTCTGCCCTCGCTGCTCACTGAGTCTTACGAGACCAAGTGGAGGTATTCAGGCTCGAGTTTGAGTATGCAGCTGAGCATCTTCATTTCAGGTGCTGTGATTGGCTTTGCTCTGCCCGCTGTTCTGGCGACCAGCCATGGAGTATATGCCAACGTGTGGCCCTCTGTGGCGGGAATAACCATCGTCATGTGTCTCGCTTCGTTCATAGCAGCTATATTCGTCAAAGACACAACCCACGTTGTCATAGATGATACCGAAACCGAATCCGCCACGGCTGGCGGAGCGGAGGGCGCAGACGAGTAGGGATGCGGAAGACTTTCCCCGCACGGCTCCCTGTGAAGATACCCGGTAACCGAGCATTCCGGTTGCAGTCAGCACGACCGACGGGACGGCATTTGGCTATGGCCCGAATTACACCGCCCGGAGTGCTGATGTTGCCCAAACTACCCTGATATTGCCAGTTAACCGGGGTGTGAATGACTCAAGCCCTCCGGCACTATGCCGACCATTTCATAAAAACCGAACTTCAGGATATCCATGCTCGATGAATTGCCTGCAGGAATTCAGAACATGGATTCTTTACATTTTGTGTGAAGAAAGACGAATTTCCGGCTTGAGTTTTTTTTCGCTTCGATCAATTTCCATCATTGTGCCTGAGTGAGATGCTTACATTGCCGGAGTCCAGCGCTCCGCCAATTTTCCTGACTCGTAAATAGATGATCGAGGAAGCCAGTGTAACACAAAACAAGAAGTATGTCACCATTGCAGCTATCAAGGGGGGAGCAGGTTGCAGAATGTTGCCTTGTGGTCCATAGTCAGGGGCAAGAAACAAAAGAAACCCAATAATCATCATGACAACAGTCCCAAGCGAAATTAGAGAACGCATCTGAAGTGAAAACACTCTCGAGAATAAGAGACGCTGCCAACATTATTGCGAACAACTCAATTATGCCAATTACTTCGGAGAGATCACCGGCGAGAGTCGTACTGCCGCCAAATATGCAGACGATCAGCTACGTGACCAAAAAGACAGCGGCGAGCAGCACTAACTTGATGAAGACTTTTATGGCGCTCTCCGCAATTGCGAGTTCCTCCGGAGACACCGGCCCGTGTATTGGTTGATCCGAATCGTTGTCTTCAATCTCTCCAACATCTGCATCGGTGTTATCCTCAGTCCCCCGATCTTCATGCTTGCCCCCTTTTGATTTTCTGCCGGCTGAAGGCGATATGGAAGTGTTGCCCAGGTCGGAGCCGCAGTTGGAGCATACATTGAGTAATTGGGATTTTCCGAACCACAATGTTGACAGTTCAGCCAGAGTCACCTTCCAATCTTCGAACCACAGGAATGGCAGAACTTTGCATTCAGGTTGTCCTGCTTAGCGCCGCACTGCTGGCAATAGAGCGCGCTTTCCTCCTTTCTCGCCTTTGGAGGAGTGCTGTTCCCGACACTGGTTGCAACATTCTTGTTGCC
>JAKAVR010000084.1 GCA_021817225.1 Thermoplasmata archaeon | reverse complement strand
AACAGTCACACCTCAAGGCACATCCGCCAAAGCAGATGTGCCGAGGCGGTACATGGGCAAGAGAGTCTACGTGATAATTACAAAGTCGGAAGGAGAGAAAAGGGACGAACAATAGCGTCCCACAGCCCATCTATTGAAAAGTTCATTATATTAGAACAAATTTCCAAACAGTCTTACATGCATTGGGGTCCGTGGGGTAGCTTGGTTATCCTTGTAGGTTCGGGACCTATAGATTCCGGTTCAAATCCGGACGGACCCATACCCTTTTACGGTTCAAATCTATGTCTTCGCCTGAAAACTCCAAGAGAAGGCAGCCACCTGTCAAGGGTCTGTATTAACGGTCTGCTTTCAATCAATTTCTCCATCCACTGTATTGATATCAAGGGCGCGTCGGAATCTAACTCGGTACCGGGCTTCAAGTCCATCAAGCGCAGGCGTACCAACCCGTCAAGGAGTCCAACCTTATCCGCAGACTCGATAATGTCTCTGGGCACTATTTTCTGTATTTCCGTGACAGTTGCCCACCCATTGCAGAGCGGCCGTACTAATTGGTTCCATACTGCTTTCCCATCTTCCGTGGTGAGCAATGGTTTTTTGTTGTTGCCGCCGTGCGGTTCTTCGACTTTTTTTATTATGCCAGCAGCTTCAAAGGCACCGATGACACGATTGATATTGCCAGGTGTGGATGAAAGTGTAATGGACAGAGGAACATCCCCCTTTACGACCTTCCCAAAGCGCTTCCTGCCAATGCTTTCGAGCCTGTAAAGTGTAGTTGGCGTACCTTGTTCTTCCGCCTTGCAAATTTCCGCAAACAGCCATTGTTCGAACACTTTTCAACCCTGTCCACTTCTGGAGATACAGGCACTTACGCCGTATATACATCCGTGTTAATCATGTTGACGGCGAATTTTGAATGCAGAATGGACAGAAAAGAGCTCAACCATCTGCGGCATGTATGCAGGCTCCGCGGAGAATCAGTCAGCAACTTTGTGCGCCTGGCTGTGAGAAAGGAACTGGCGTTGTTAGGTTATGGCACAGCTGCCGAGCGGGCGGCTTTCGGTGCAGGTGTCCGGGGTGATTCGTGGTGAGGGAGGGTTGAATGACGCCCACATCAACTATCGACCCAAGCAGTTTAAAAGAATTTGCCTTAAATCAGCTGGGTAAAAAACACTGCAGGATGCTCATCCTCAGACAGGGCGATAGCATCAGCTCAGCGGATCTTCCTGCGTTCACAAAATTGATTCTGGATGATTTTGACATTGAACGAGGTGGAGTGTAAGCCCGCCATATGGCGGGCAGGCTCCGGAGAAACTTAAATGACTAATAAATCTCCACCTTCAAATTTCGCTGTATCGATACATTGTGAGGACTTTCCGCCTGCGAGAGTGTATCATGAGCAGGTGGCAGTTATGAGAAGGAACGCGCACGGGCTAGAGGGGGGACAGTGGAAGACAATTGCTGCGGCCGTGTAGCCGGGGTGCCTGTGGGAGAGACAGCGGATTGGTTTTTTATCAGCGAGCTAGCACACTTGCCTTTCTTCATGGGATGCCCATGAGCGCCGTCCTTGAGGCCGCGCTGAAATACCTAGATCTGGGCTTCTCCGTAATACCGTTGAAGCCAGGGGAGAAAGTACCTGCGATTGCAAGCTGGAAGGAATACCAAAAAAGGCCGCCGACGGTGGAAGAGGTGCACAGGTGGTTTGGGGGCAGCCATGAGAGCAACATCGCGATTGTCACCGGGCGGGTTTCGGGCAACCTCCTCGTGATAGACTCCGATGACGTGTCCCGCATCGCCTACGTCGCTGACATGAAGAACATCGAAAAACTTTCAATGATGGCGAAGACGGGCAAGGGCCTGCACATCTATGAACGAACCAGAGAACCTGTCTCCGGCATGAAGCTTCCGCATCTGCACATTGACATCAAGGGAGAGGGTGGCTACGTCGTCGCGCCGCCGAGCATACACCCGTCGGGGGCGCAATACACGTTCCTAAACGACATGCCGCCGCGGTCCGACGTTGACGGACAGAAACTGATGGAATTCCTCACCCGGGTGGACAGCATGATGCCCTTCGTGGATGCCGTCAAGGACTACTGGGTGGACGGCTCCAAGAATGACCGGACACTCGCTCTGGCTAAATTTTTCAACAGCAAATTCGGATGGAACGAAGAGCAGATCTTCGAGTTTGTTGGACTGCTGGAGACAGCCAGTCCGAGCGTCACCAATATCTACAGTCCCGGACACACGCTTGACACGATACGGCGCGCAATCAGGGAAAAGTATGGGTTCGCCAACAGGATGCCGGATAACCTGCTGCGGACGCTTGACGGCATGGTGCCGATGGAGCGAAAGGGCATCGCTGAGTGGAGAGATGCGTTCTACATTCCCGGGCCCGTCCACGTCGCCCGGGAGCTGATGGATCGCCATACTTATCGCACCGTTCGGGAGGTAGGCACGGAGAAGGAGGATATGTGGGTCTACGATGAGGGCATCTACACACGTGCTGAGGAACATATCAGAACAGAAGCAGACAGTGCGTTTACACGCCAGTGGCACGAAATGGTTGAGGAATGCGATCGGCACCCTGACATAGCATATGCCAAGCGTATTGCCATGTCCATCACACAGGCGCTGCACAACGGACCCACAATCCATATTATCAACCAGGTCCTCGACACAATCAGGCGGTCCACTTTTGTCGACAGGGAGACGATGAACCCCAGCAGTCATATACCATTCAGGAACGGCATACTAAATCTGTCAAGTTGGCATTTGGATGCGTTTACGCCGGAGCTGTTCTTCACATGGAGGGTGGACACGACATTCGTTGAAGGCGTCAGGTCTCTCAACCAGACTCCGAAGTTTCGCAGTTATCTGCTCGACGTGTATCCCCCCAGGCACGTCCCCACGCTGCTCGATTACATGGCATACTGTCTGTATCCCGGTTTTCCCCGACACAGGATAATGGGTCTTTTCGGGAGAGAGAGGATCGGGAAGGGCGTCATTGGCCGCATTCTCAAGGCGCTGCTTGGCAATGGCGTCGGCAGAATCGAACTCTGGAAGCTGCTCATCCCCGACAACAGATTCGCATTGCAGAACATCGAGGGGAAAAATGTGCTTATCGACTCTGAATTGAAAAGAGACCCCAAACGCAGGGCTGATTTTTCGACGGTCAACAGCCTGTTCGGCCAAGACGAGCTTGAGATTGAACAGAAAGGCAAACAGCCGCGCAATGCGACGAGCAATGCAAAAGGCGTCATGATCGGCAACCTCCCGCTGCCTCCAGTGGAATCCATGGCGTTTCTCGCACGTCTCTTGATTGTGGTGACGAATGACGAGAGGAAGAGCAAGGAAGTCCCTGATATTGATAAGGTCATCATGATCGAAGAGGGCGATGCCATCGCTTCGCTGCTCATTCACCGCCTCAGGGGGCTGAAGCGAAGAGGTTGGAGATTCGCAAACGAGGCCAGCCCCGAGGCCTATGCGGAGATGTGGGAGTTGCTCTCAAACAGCATCGCTTATTTCATCAAAGAAATGACCCGGGGGGCAGAGGGGAAGGCGGTGACACGTGATGATGCCTACGCCGCCTATCGTTCATGGTGCGGAGGAAAGGGCATCACGGCTGCAGCCCGTATGACGTTTGTCAGGGAGTTGACCAAGGTATACAACAGGATATACAGTGACAAGCAGTACATTTTTCTCGACTGCGAGATCGATGATGTGTCAGATTACGCGGATCAGGAGGCGCGGATCTTTAAGCGTGTCGGCAAAAGAGGGGGATCACGTAACGTACGCGCATGTGATCATCAAAAAGATCCGCGTACCCTGAATCAACAACATTTGGATGACATCGACACCCCTCGAAAAAGGATCGCTGGCTCTGTCAAAAAAACAGGTGCAAAAAAGCACCGAAAACGTGTGATCAGGGAGATTCACGGTACGCCCCTTCATGACGCAATCCTGGGCATCCTGCACTCCGCCCGGGGTGATTCAATGGAGCAAACCGCCGGCTATCTGCGCTCCCTGATCCGTGAAATGTACAACATCAATGCAGATGCCGAGACAGTCGGAAAGGCATGTCGTGAACTCGTAAGTCAGGGACGGCTGAGGGAGCGCGACGGCCGATATTCATATGTGGGTTGTGGTGAAGGTTGAAATGGGAACGGCATAACGACATCGACCTCAATACATGGTATTCAGTGGCAGAGTTTTGGACATCGAGAGGCGCTCACGTCCACCAGAAGTTCACCTGCAGCACGTGTGGCGTCAGGCTGATTATAAGCGAGCCCAACGTCTTCTATACAGAAGGCACATACAGTGATTGCGCTGCAATCACCGGAATAACGAGGGCAGGCATAGCTATCGAAGGTTCTCCGGACAATACCTGCATTTATGGAGAGGCTGTCCTGCCTTTGCGGGTGTGCTGCTCTATTGAGTCTATTTTCCCTCTGCGGTGGAGGTGCTGTGAGTGACGACCACTGACACCCTCTCGATACAACGCCCCGGTATCCATACAGGATTGGGTGAGTGATTGAGGTCACCCAAATGCCCGCAATGCGGGCAGAAGTCGTACGTGTGCTCTATCCGTCCACAGCACAAACCCTTGCCGCAGGGTTTCATTTGCCCCGGCTGCCATATACTCGTTCCACAGCCCGCTTCTGGCCCTCCCGTTGTTTTCCGTTGTGATGTGAGGGGATTTCTGGCACATCATAATAGGAAATACGACCTGATTCTGGCAGACCCTCCCTGGACATATGAGACAGGTGCCGTTGACTCCACGCGCGAGGTCATGGAAAAATATCTGTGCATGGCCACAGAAGAAATCTGTGCTCTTCCGGTGACGAACATATCCGGGAAAGACCTATTGCGGCAAACGACGGTTGTTTTCTCGCTGTAGTGATCATCGGATTTGTGATTTCGTTCTCAGAAATGCTTAAATTGTAATGAGTATTATGCTCATTACAATCATGTCGTTTATTCGCGCCGTGAAGCGCAAGATGAAGGATGGAAGCGAGCGTTCGTACTACTACAGGGTCGAGAGCTACAGGAAGGACGGGAAGGTGCGCCAGAGGATGGTGGAGTACCTTGGCATTAACCCTGGAAGGGTCTACATGCAGATAGACCTTGCAACGGCCGCAAAGGTTGCCGGTATACTCTCCGGCAACCCGCCTCCGTCGCAGGTGCAGAGGATGTTCAGGGAGATAGGCATA
>JAKAVR010000083.1 GCA_021817225.1 Thermoplasmata archaeon | reverse complement strand
GGCAGCGGCGTGAATGACAGCAGGAAGCAGCTGCTCAAACTGCTCACAGACGACGGCTACTCGAAGATAGTAGTGGATCACAGGGACAGGCTCACGCGCTTCGGTTTCAACTACATCGACACGCTGCGCAGGCAGCACGGCAAGTGTATAGAAGTGGTCAACGAGGCATCGAATGACAGGGACGACCTGATGCAGGACTTCGTTTCAATCATAACGTCATTCTGCGCAAGGCTGTACGGGCTGCGGCCGAGCACACGGAAGACTGAGAAAATCATAGCGGAGTTGAAGCATAATGGCAATGATGCGTAGGACGGTCAGGATTGCGAGTCCGCTCAACAGTGTCAAGCTTGAACCAGTCACAGCCTTCCTGACAGAATACGGCCGCTGTGTGAACCATTTCATCGAAATGTACTGGTCTGAACGGAATTTTGACGACGTCTATGTAGACAGTGCGCACATGCCTGCAGAGAGGCGCTTCGCACTGACGGCAAGGCTCATACAGTGTGCTGGCAGACAGGCGCTGCAGATTGTGAAGAGCCAGCGCATGAAACCAAAGCGGCAGAGAACAATGCCGCGCTTCACTGCGATGGCGGCAGAACTCGACGGCCGCTTCTGGAGCATCGCAGACGAGCGCAATTCGTTTGAATGGGTCAAAGTGCAGTCGGGCTTCACATTCATGCTTCCTTTCAAAAAGACGGAAATGTGGAACAGGTGGGCAGGCAGCGGCTTCACACTGTCGAAGTCGATGAGGCTGCTGCTGCACAACGGCACACTCTTCATAGACTTCCTATTCGAGAAGGAGAGGCCGGTGCGGAAGACCGGCGGCAGCATAGAGGGCATCGACCTCGGTTATGTCGATGCGGTCACATGCTCCGACGGGGAGGTTGCGGGGAAGGGGATGAATGATTTCATACGCTCCTTCGATGTGAGGGAGAAGCACACGCATGAACAGGTCAGGCAGAAGGCATTCAGCGAGCTGAAGAGGCTCGATCTGTCCGGTGTCAGGACACCGGCCATCGAGGATTTACACTCCGTTAAATCACGGACGCGCTGAATGTTTCCGCGTGCACATAACAGACGGCTGTCCCACTGGCTTTATGCCAGGGAAGCAGAATGGCTTGAGCAGAGATGTGAGGAACAGGGGATTGAGCCGAGATGTGTGTCCCCCTGGAAGACATCGCAGTTCTGCCGGTTCTGCGGCAAGTGGGACAGGCGAAGCCGCAGCGGCAAGGTGTTCAGGTGCGTCCATTGTGGACACAGAGATGACGCCGACATGAATGGTGTGCAGAACATCAGGCTGCTGGGGCTGGCGGGAGTCTATAGTCTCCGTTCGCTGCCAGACAAATTCATAGGAAATATCTGACTATGAAATTTGTAACTATTGCCCAAAGGAAGAAGAATGTCATTATGAATTCAGCCAGAAGAGCAACGTAAGGGCCCATGGATCCCGGAACGGTCGCGCCGAAATGCGTCAGACTGGCCGTCCCGTAGCCGAAGAATACTCCGACGGCAGCCGCTGCAGGGACGGATGCGAAGAGTTGTGCTAAGGGTCTTTGACATAATAACCTGGATTTTTTTCTAATGAATGATTGTATAATTCCAGTCAGGATGTTTACGGTGTGGATGCAGCATTCTGAGAATCATTTCACGATCTGGTCTTCCTGTCTTGCAGGAATCGTGAAAGGAAAGTGTAAGAAATTATTTCAAGTTATTATGTCAAGGACCTTTGGCAAGTTTATGTCTGCAGGGCGTTTAAATACACGCAAGATATAATTTTTTACCCTCTGCCAGTACATCGAAAATATGGAAAAGGATAAAGAGGATGCGTTGATTGAGAATAACAGAAGGGCAAATTTGTACGACTTTCCTTAGTCTAGAGGCAGGTCATGTAAAATCATACTGTTGCGCCTTCAATACACAAGTCAGGAAAGCAATCTGAGGAGGTATAAACTGATGAGCGAAAGCGATTTACCCGTTAACCATGGCAGAAGAGCAGGCAAGAGTATTCAGGAATGGTGGCCAGAGAGGTTGGACCTCAGGGTTCTTCGTCAGAATTCACCCAAATCGAATCCAATGGATAAGGATTTTGATTATCGCAGGGAGTTCAATAGCCTGGATCTTGCGACGGTAAAGAAGGATATTGCAGAGCTTCTGACCAGCTCTCAGGAATGGTGGCCGGCTGATTTTGGCAATTATGGTCCTTTATTTATCAGGATGGCCTGGCACAGTGCCGGCACATATAGAATTTACGACGGGAGGGGTGGCGGCGGTTCGGCACAACAGCGCTTTGCTCCGATTAACAGCTGGCCGGACAATGTGCTTCTTGACAGGGCTAGAAGACTGATCTGGCCAATTAAGCAGAAATATGGCAAGAAGATTTCCTGGGGGGATTTAATCATCCTTACCGCCAATGTAGCAATGGAAACAATGGGTTTCAAAACCTTCGGATTTGGCGGGGGAAGAGAGGATGTTTATGAACCCGACGAATCGGTATATTGGGGAAGCGAAGACGAGTGGCTTGGCGATAAGCGTTATACTGGCGACAGAGAACTTGAAAAGCCACTTGCTGCAGTCCAGATGGGGCTTATTTATGTAAATCCAGAGGGACCAAATGGCGTTCCAGATCCAGTAGCGGCAGCAAAGGACATCCGGGAATCTTTTTCCCGAATGGCAATGAATGATGAGGAGACTGTTGCACTCATTGCAGGAGGGCACACTTTCGGGAAAACGCATGGAGCCGGTCCGGTATCATTCGTAGGGCCAGCACCAGAGGCTGCACCAATAGAGAATCAAGGACTCGGATGGATAAGCAAATACAAGTCCGGTAAAGGCGGTGACGCCATTGGTGGCGGACCGGAAGTCACCTGGACGACAACACCTACAAAGTGGAGCAATAATTTCTTTGCCACACTTTTCGGATATGAGTGGGAACTTACAAAGAGTCCTGCCGGTGCATATCAGTGGGTCGCCAAGGACGGGGCAGGAGCAAATACAGTACCGGACGCACATGACCCTAATAAGCGCCATCCGCCAACAATGCTCACCACAGATCTTTCTCTGCGGTTCGATCCGGCATACGAAAAAATCTCCAGGCACTATTTCGAACATCCGGATGAGTTTGCTGACGCCTTTGCAAGAGCATGGTTTAAGCTAACGCATCGTGATATGGGTCCTAAAGCAAGATATCTAGGCCCTGAAGTGCCTGCAGAAGATCTCATATGGCAGGATCCGATACCGGCGGTAAACCATAAACTGGTTGATGAAGAGGACATACAAAATCTGAAGACAGCTATCCTCAATTCGGGCCTGAAAGTACGTGAACTAGTATACACAGCATGGTCCTCCGCTTCAACCTTCAGGGGTGGTGATAAGAGGGGCGGAGCAAATGGGTCACGCATAAGATTTGAACCGCAGAGAAGCTGGGAATCCAATGAACCTGAACAGTTAAGCAGAGTCCTCAATGTTCTGGAAAGTATAAGGAGGGATTTCAACTCCAGTGCAAAAGACGGGAAGAAGATATCGCTTGCAGATCTCATAGTTCTGGCAGGTAACACCGGCATTGAGAAGGCTGCCAGAGACGGCGGTTTCGATATTGAAGTTCCCTTTGTTCCGGGACGAATGGATGCTCTGGAGGAGCAAACAGATGCAATGTCTTTTGCTGTGCTGGAGCCTAAAGCTGATGGTTTTCGTAACTACATATCCGGTTCCAGTGGCAGGAAGCATGAGGAATTCCAACTCATAGATAAAGCACAGCAGCTTACCCTCACAATACCCGAAATGGTTGTTCTGGTGGGAGGAATGAGAGTATTGGACGCAAATTATGGTCACTCTCAAAGCGGAGTCTTTACAGAACGCCCCGGAGTGCTTACAAATGACTTCTACGTGAACCTTCTAAACATGGGAATCACGTGGAAAGCGAAGGATGATTCACATACTCAGTTTGAAGGGAGAGATGCGAAAACAGGGAAAATCAGATGGACCGCCAGCCGCGTAGACTTGATATTTGGTTCTCATTCTGAGCTACGTGCGGTTGCTGAAGTCTATGGAAGCAATGACGGAAAGGAAAAATTCGTGAAGGATTTTGTGTCAGCATGGGTCAAGGTGATGGACCTGGACAGGTTTGATCTCAAGTGACACACTCCCCGAACAAATTCACGGGCTACCTCCCGGTTTCCCGGGGGTGGTTCACGTTTCGACGAGAACAGCCTCGGGGGAAAATCCGGGGATGTGGTCCCCCGGGTCTTACACTCTCCCCATGTGTGTTAATTTGGTCATGCCGTGTCCTGTGCTGGAACCGGCAATCTTGAAGGATTTGCCCTCCTTCATCACTCCCAGGTAAGCTGAGGTGCCTTCCAGCTCACTGTTGTGAGTCTGGACGGTTGAGGTGTTGCCCAAATGGCAATTTGGTATGACCGCATCCGTACGCAAGAAGTGGTCACTGCAAAATACCGGGGGAACTGAAAGAAGGCGCCCGCAGGCATGGCATTAACATGTCAGGACTGGTTCACAGCGAAATAAGAGCGGAAGTTCACAGGCTTGATGAGCGCGAGTCCAAGAATAGACTTGACAGCATCAGCAGTTCCTTGAGGAAAAAAGTGCCCGCCCGCTATCAGTATGTCCGAACAGGATCGTAACGTTCGTACGACGATCGTATGGAATAAGCCCTGAAAACTGCATTTCCACTGTTTCCCAGCCTGCCCGTCGATCCGATTATATTCCGGTTATGAGCTGCACACATGAAACAGAGGTCAGATAGCCGCAGCACAGCTTAACAGGGAGAAGCTCTGCTGGACGTTCACAACGCTCGACATATTCGTAGACAGGGCGCTGTCGCTCAGGCCGAAGAGTCCTGAACTCTCGGGTTTCCACTACAACCGTGAACTGCTCAGGGCAGCCATGGCGAACACGTATCTGGAAACAGTGGGCGACAGGGCGGACAGCATACATCTCGCGATAAGGAGGGTTCCCATGTCTGCCGTCTACTACGAATATCTGAAGACGCTGCAGATCATGGACAGAAGGTCGAATTTCAGTGCGCATGATGCTGTTCTTGCATTCGACTGCACGGATGAGGACTTCTACGGCAGACTGAACGGC
The DNA here is from genome assembly GCA_021817225.1 of Thermoplasmata archaeon. GTDB lineage: Archaea > Thermoplasmatota > Thermoplasmata > Sysuiplasmatales > Sysuiplasmataceae > JAJZXY01. The sequence continues at coordinate 116 of JAKAVR010000083.1, read as the reverse complement.
ATATGGATGCATGCCTGGACGGGTGAGCATGCCGTCACGGGCAAGTTCCGTTTCCTCACCTGTTCACTCGTCAGCCACGATGTGCCGGAGAAGGTGCCGCTGCTCTCGATACCGGT
>JAKAVR010000082.1 GCA_021817225.1 Thermoplasmata archaeon | reverse complement strand
CGTCACCGAGCAGCCCGTTTTCACCCGCGTGCGGGTTGAGGGCTGCTACCGCAATTCTTCTTCTCCCCGCACCAAGGTGCTTCAATGCGCTGTCGGAAGCAATGATGTGGCTTTGCAGATTTTCCCTTGTCACAAGTTCCATAGCCTTCCTCATCGAGACGTGCTTGCTCAGGAGCATCACCCTCAGTCTGCCGAGCTCATACAGCGTTGTCACGCCTGCTGACGATGTGAGTGCCTCCAGTATTTCAGTGTGGTCCGGAAATTCTGAGCCCGCCAGAAGCAGCGCATCCTTGTGCACTGGAGCCGTGCATATTGCATCCACTTTGTGGCTCAGCGCAAGTTCGGTTGCAGCTTTTATTGACTCAAGTGCAACTGTTCCTGCTTCCCTGCTCGCTTTCCCGTGCCTCAAGCTGCTGTAGCTGAGATGTACCCCGTCCACCTCAACAAAACCGCATCTCTCAAGAGCAGCAATGTCGAGACCCAGCTTCCTGGCAGTCATATCGAAGATCTCCCTTTTGCCTATGAGTGTGACATCTTCGCCGTTGAACAGACCGGACGAAAGAGCCTTTGCAGTCACTTCATAGCCTATTCCAGCCGGGTCTCCGAGAGTTATGCCCACAGTTGTCATGTTTTTTCTCCCCCTTTCCTCCTTATTTCACTGGGATGGTCGAGTCCTTAACTATCCCGTGTGCTTGCTCAAGTACTTTGTCTACTTAGCACTCTGGAAAACAGGCCTGGCTCAACCTTGAAAGGCAGGCACCTATACGGCTGGATTTTGGAACTGGAAAGCACTGCTGCGGAAAAATGGGCTCACCCGGATTTGAACCGGGGACCTCCGCTGTGTGAGAGCGACGTCATAACCGCTAGACCATGAGCCCAAGGGACGGCAGTGTGTGATAAATCGAGGGGGTTATTATTCCCTTCGCCAGTCGGTGAACTGGGTTATCTTCTTTTCCTGGAGCGTCTTCTCCACCATCTTCTTGGCGCCGCTTGCAACAATCCCCCTTCCCCTAGGGGGATAATGCGGGTGGGACATGAGAAGCGCTTCAAAATTGTAATTCATGAGTTTCTGCGCACTTGAAGTCATGGCTGCAATGTCGGCATCCATTAGGTTGACATTGAGAACAAGGTCGTCTGCTTGGAACCAGGTCTTCTTGTCTTCCTCCGTGGGCCAGCTCATCAGCTCTGAGCTGTACCTGTCCCTGTTTCCGAGCCAGAACATGTCGCCGCAGAACAGTGCGCCTCCGTTCCTCGCAAGCAGCATGCTTGATGAACCCGGGGAGTAACCGATTGTCGGAATCAGTGTGACATCGCTGTAGAGGCTGTAAACATCTTTGAATGTTATGTCGGGCGCACATCCCTTGACTAATTTCGCGTCCTCCTCGTGAAGGACGAGTTTTGCATTGAAGGCGCCCTTAATGCGGCATGCGTCTCCAAAAGCCCTTATGTGCGTTATAAAAATATATGCCAGGCCCCCGTTCTTGCCTATGAAGTCCGCATCACTCTCTTTCAACTCGGGCGCATCAACGAGCATGTTGCCCTTTTCGTGCTTTACAAAATAACCGGAATTTCCAAAGGACTTCAGCGAATACTTGTCAATCATGTAGACGCCAGGAAGCACTTCTTTCATGAGCGCAACTAAGCGCCGCATGTTTAATAATCTTCGGTCAAGTTGGATGCTCACCCTCGTTTCAATAGGCAATGGACATACTATAAGTCGGGAAGCGACAATCGGCTGAAGGCATGCTTCGATGAAACTGAAAGAACTGGAGAAAAAGCTGGAAGGGCTGCAGAGGCTCAGCTCGCCTTCCGTGCAGCATGAACAGTATTCTACCCCGCCAAGCATAGCTGCTTCGATTGTCTATGACGCCACGATGAGGGGTGACGTTGAAAGCAGGAGGGTTGCTGATCTGGGCTGCGGCATAGGTACCTTCGCCATCGCCGCCATGATCATGGGCGCGACATCTGCTGCCGGTTTTGACTCCGACGCACGCTCCATTGAGCTGGCAACCAGAAACGCTCTCACGATGCTGCCGGCTGACAGGCTTTCAAAAACTCTCTTCGAAGTGGCCGAAGTGGAAGATGTAAAGGGCCGCTATGACACCGTATTCCAGAATCCCCCATTCGGTTCACAGAGGCGCAATGCCGACATCCCCTTCATAAGAAAAGCGCTTGAGATAGGCGACACAATTTACACGATTCACCTTGGACGGACCAGGGAGTTCCTCAGGGAGAAGTTTGAGGAGCTTGGTGGAAAAGTGGAATTTGAGAAAGCGTTCATATACGAGATGCCCCGGATGTTTCACTTCCACACGAAGGAGAAGAAGGGATTCGAGCTAATCCTTTTTAAGGTAGTGAAGATACAAGGTTAACAGGAAAGGAATATGGCAGAGAAGTTTGTAGTCCCCGGAGAGATTGTGGCAATCGCGGAGGAATATGTCCCAGGGAAGGGCACCTACGAGTCGGACGGCAAGATAATTGCATCCGAGGCAGGAAACCTTGCCCTTGACACAAAGAGCCGCAGTGTGTCAGTCACACCGAGGAATCCAATAACTGAACCCAAGAAGAAGGACAGGGTACTTGCTGCGGTGACCGATGTCAAGAGCTCGATGGCCATATGCGAGATACTCACCATCGAAGGGGCGACGAGGCAGATTACGGGCGATTCGGAGGCGACTCTGCATGTTTCGAGCATATCATCCCAATATGTGGAGACCGTTGGTTCGGCAGTGAGGGTTGGCGATGTCATAAGGGCAGAAGTTATTCAGTCGCAGCCATCAACGCAGCTGACAACCGTGGCCGGCCATTTCGGGGTTGTGCTTGCACACTGCGGAAGGTGCAAATCGGTGCTCAAACTCAAGGACAAATCGCTGTACTGCGAGGAATGCGAGAGATACGAAAAGCGCAAGGTCGCAGATGATTACGGCGGCCTGGCTGTCGCATGATGCAGGCAGAGTAGCGGCCGTGGAAACACAAAGAGTTAAAAGCTTAGCGCGTTAAAGTGGAGACGAGGACGCATCTCAGATGCCCAGCAGCAAAGTTAACGGGAAGAAGGCAGTGGGTAAGAAAGAAGATGAGCGACTCCAGAAAGAGATAGAGTCTCTGCGGGGAGAGATTAGAGAAATGAAAGAAATCGTAAACATGCTTCTCAATATGGTCATCGATACAGACGAGGAAGAGGAGTATCCCGGCGTCCAGTTCCCTGAATTCGAGGAGAGATACGGGCCAAACAACTGAAGTGTTTTCATGCCCTCCAAGATAGAAGGCTACGTAAGGGCGCATGATTTATGGAGGGGTACGCAGTGCATAAACCTCCAGCCGTCTGAAAACATTCTGAGCAGTGCAGTCAGATCAGTGCTTTCAAGTGACATGGCAGGGCGATACACGCTCCGCAGCAATGAATTCATATCCAATTCAGGGGCGGCAAACAGCTACGGCGGCACACGGTACCTGGACGAAGTCGAGTCGTTCGGGGAGGAAACTGCAGCCTCCCTGTTTCACGGTGCACATGCATCGCTCAAGCCCCTTTCGGGCCATATAGCATCCCTGCTCATGATCGCCAGCACATGCAGGAAGGGGGACACCATAATGGCCGTTGCCTCTTCCGACGGCGGGTACGACGGGTATGGCGAAGGATACATTCCAGACATATTTTCCCTGAAATTCGAGGCACTTCCATTCAACAGGCGGAAATGGAACCTGGATGCCGTGGCAGCAGCCGAGGCGATACGGGCACGCAGGCCGCGGCTGGTGATTCTCGGGCAGAGTTTCATACTGTTCCCCTATGACATGAAGCCAATACACGATGCATGCACCGACTCCGGCTCCCTCCTTGCCTATGACGCGTCGCATGTGATGGGACTGGTGACAGGCGGAAGATTCCAGGACCCGGTTGCGGAGGGAGCCGACATGGTTGTAGGGAGCACACACAAGAGCCTTCCGGGACCGCAGGGGGGGCTGTTCATCACGCCGGATGACGGCATCTGGAGGGAATTCACGCGTAACACCACCTGGAGGATTATAGACAACGCGCACTGGAACAGGATAGCGGGTGTTGCACAGGCCCTGTACGAAATGAAGAAGCACGGTCCCAGGTATGCTGCCAGGATACAGTCCAACAGCTCATCTCTCGGACGCCACCTTACCTCCTCCGGACTGGAGTGCAGGTTCGGTGAGCTGGGATACTCAAGGTCACACCAGCTCCTCTTGGACGAAACGAGCCTCGGGGGACTCGGCTTCACATTCGGTGGCATGTCAGAGAGACTTGGAAGGGATGACATAGTGACAGACACGACAGGAAGGCTTGGCACGTCCGAGGTCTCCAGGCTTGGGATGGGGGACAGGGAGATGAGGGAGGTTGCGTCCCTGGTCGTTGAGGCGCTGAAGGGAAGGAATGTGAAAAGCAAGGCAAATAAGCTCAGAAAGCGATTCAAGCTGCATTACACATGAGCGAACCGGGAAGCGTCAGGAAGAAGGCAGAAATTCCGGGGGCGTATGTCCTGGACACAAGCGCAATATACAGCGCCACGGACTACCCCGCGGAAAATATACTGTACTCCACACCGATGGTCATCAGGGAACTCAGAAGGGTCTACAGGACAGAAAGGGCGGAACTGTTTGTCCAGACCAGGCTCAGAATTGTGGAGCCTGGCAGGGAGAATGTGGATTGGATAAAGAGGAAGGCGGAGCAGACGGGTGACATAGCAAGGCTCTCTCCCACTGACATTGAGGTGCTCTCGCTTGCACGCGAACTTCGCGCAATTCTTGTCACAGAAGACTATTCGATGCAGAACATTGCAGAAGCAGCAGGCATAGAATTCACCTCACTTTACCTTCCGCCGATCAAGGATTATATTGAGTGGGACATAAAGTGCATTTCATGCGGCGCAATATCGGAGGAGAAGGATGCGAAGGAATGCAGAATCTGCGGGGGCCGGCTCATCACACGCAGGAGAAAGAGCAGACCAATCAGGGAATGAGCGGCGATTCACTTCCTGCGCACCGAGCGATCGATAACAAGGAAAGAACCGATGAGAAGCAGCGCCATCGCCGAGGCCAGCACCGCGTCTGATTCATAAAAAGGGGTGTAAGGCGAGTTGCTCTGGACGTAGACCGGGCCCCCGGACTGCGAGAGATTCGTGCTGGATGAGCCAGTCCTTGCGTACGGAAGCTGACTGAACTGGATCTGCGGCGCAACGGGAAACATTGAGGAAAGAGAGCCCGTGGGCGCAGTGGATTGACTGAAATAGAGTGTTGCCGGCACAGTGAAACCGCCTGCTGACTGGAGCGGCACGGGAGCTCTCGGCGCTGAGCCGCCGTTGAGACCGTAAAACATGTCCAGCGGCAGGTTGGAGTATGACACGAACCTGTTCAGGGCAGGCATGTTCCAGTTGTAGTCTATGAAAGCAAGAAGCGAAGCGTGGTTCATGATTGTGTTT
>JAKAVR010000081.1 GCA_021817225.1 Thermoplasmata archaeon | reverse complement strand
ACGGTGAAGGCCGGTCTTTCATTCATCAAAGGGAAGTTCAACCTGAAGATAAGGACTGCGGAGAAGGTTCCAAATTCTCACGCCGAGATATCCGGCAGCGGGACCGGTTCCGGCAGCTCTGCAAGCTTTCACGGCGTGTGCGACATAAGGAGTCTTTCGAACAACTCATGCCAGCTGGACTGGAATGTCGAAGTGCAGATAGGCGGACTGGCCGCGTCTGTGGGAAGCAGGCTTGTGCAGAGCGCATCTGAGAAATACATAAAGCAGCTGATAGACGCATTCAGCAATGCACTTTCATTGCAGAAGAAGAGCGCAGCGCAATGAACTGCGGTAGAGACGGGCACAGGGCTGCTGTCGTAGTTCTGGCCGCCGGTTCTTCAAAGCGATTTGGGGAAGACAAGATGCTTTCTGATTTTGACGGAAAGCCGTTGATTTTGCACTCAGTTGGCAATGCAATCGCTTCCGATGCCGACAGTGTCATTGTCGTTGTCAACGACGGAGGGGGACCAGTAATGCAGAAACTTCCTCGTGGTGTGACTGTCGCCGTCAACAACAATCCTTCAGGGGGCATGAGTTCATCCATAATAGCCGGTCTGTCATCCATCGGCTCTGACTCGTGCTCCTGCATCATTCTTGCAGGAGACCAGCCTTTTGTGTCGTCCGAAATGCTCAACGCTCTCATCAATGCACATAAGCATGCCAAAGACTCAATTGTCTCCTACAGGTACAATGGAAGGGTCAGAAATCCGGTCCTTTTTCCAAGAAGCATGTTTGACGCAATCTGTCAGCTCAAAGGAGACGAAGGTGCAAGGAAGCTGGTTGTTGAAGCAGAATCAGAGACAATTTTCATTGATGTTGAGGACGGAAGACTGCTCCTCGACATTGACACGGAGGAGGATTTGTCTGTGGCAGAGAGCTTCCTGCGGGAAACAAGGAAAACGACAAGTTAATACAAGCAATGTTTTCTTCAAGCCTCGTGAAAGTCTTCTACGACAATGCCTTCCTTGATTATTCACACTCGCCGAACCATCCGGAATCTCCCGAGAGATTGCGCCATACAGTTTCAGAACTGAAACGTTTGAATTGCGATGTCCAGTTCATGAAGCCCAGAACTGCCACCCTGTCGGAACTGCTTGCTGTTCACTCATCCGCTTACGTTGAGGGTATAAGGAAGAGATCAATCGCCTGGGCCGACGAGGAAACACCTGTGCACAGCCAAACATTCAACATAGCTTCGCTTGCAGCGGGTGCCTCCATAAACGCTCTCGAAACTGCTATAGAAACAGGGACAACTACAATGGCGCTGGTGAGACCACCGGGCCACCATGCGGGCATTTCCCATGGCGGGGGCTTCTGTTACTTCAACAATGTCGCAGTAGCGGCAAGAAAAGCGAATCTGGATCGAATAGCAATAGTTGACATTGACGTGCATCACGGGAATGGAACGAGCGAGATATTCTATGACACCGACAAGGTGCTCTATGTGTCAACACACCAGCGCGGCATTTATCCGGGGACCGGTAAAGTCGAAGAAGTAGGCAAAGGCGATGGCGAGGGTTTCAATCTGAACATCCCCTTGAGGGCAGGGTCTGGAGACGCAACATTCCTGTTTGCGCTTGATTCGCTTGTCATTCCCGTACTGCAGGCCTATGCGCCTCGTGCTGTCATCGTTAGCCTGGGTGTGGATTCCCACTACTTGGATCCCCTTGCTTCGTTGCTGCTTTCAACTTTAGGATATCTCGAGGTTCTTAAGCGGCTTACTGAGACGGTGAAATCCACCGCACTCATACTGGAAGGGGGTTACAATATTGAAGCAGTGTTTGATGTCATTCAAGGCGCTATCCAGGTTGCGAAAGGGATCGAATACAAAGTACAGTTTAGTCACATAGAGGATACCAGCGCCATGGGTAGTGGAGACGTTATGAATGCGCTGCATTTTTCCAAGGCGTTTTGGAATATTTAGGGCCTTTCATACGGATGCTTCAAAGAGTGAAATCAATTATCAACTGACCAAAAGAATTAGAATAGTTTTGATAAGATAATTTGAGTGAGAGAATCTGATTATGCCATAGACTGGCTAGCACTGAACCACATCTTTGAGGGAAGATGATAAAGCCAATTGTAAATACCCAAGTGGGAAGCAAACATATCATTGCCCATCGTTAAGTCGTCGAGAAATAAGTTGGTCTCTTGGCAATTGAAAGTCAGTAAAACAGACTCGCAGCTAGAGTAACAAGAAATAGAAAAGTTAAGGTGTTTGGGAAATTGTTTGTCAGGCTCACTTCAGAGTGTAATTGTACCGAGCTGAGAGTTGCCATTATACAGGGTCACTGTGGCCCCTGAACCGGCATTGCCTGAGACAAAGTTCAGGTAGATGTAGTCACCAGCAGAGAGGTATGTGTTGCTGTTGCCGGTAATATTGCCGTACGCGCTTCCGCTTGCGGCCAGCGGAGCGGAACCTGTGATTGGCGTGTGTGTAGTCCAAGCATTGAGCAGAACTGATGTTGTTCCAGTTGAGGCCGTCACGACTATCTTAAGGTTTGACAGCGGTATATTGGAGGCCGAGACACTCGAGATCGAGATGTTCCAGGCCGTTGAGGTTACAGATGCTTCATTCATTCCCGCACTGTTCGCTGTTCCCGGGTTGTGGGTGAATCCACCCACCATGACGTACAGAACTGCTGCCAGGACCACTGTTATTGCCACCATCAATATGGTTGCAATGACAGGAGACACTGCGCTGTCCTTCCGTCTCTTTGCAAATTGCTTGCTTATCATTCGTTTTCAGTCCTGTGGCTTACTGCCACGAATGAATGAGTTAACTCTCCTTTTTATAAGGTAAACGAAACAAAATGCTCATTTTGATACTCTGATTGAGTTTGGAATTCATGAGCCAGCAAGGTGAAATACCTACAGATGCCTTATAAGTGGTCCTTTCCCGTTTATAAGGCCAACATGCAATCCCAGAATGATCTATACGGGATTCGTGCTCTGGACGGGGATACAGTGCCAATTCCTGGCGCCCTGGCCGGGATTTGAACCCGAGTCCCAAGCTATCTGTTTCAAAGAAACGACAGGCTTGGATGATAGGCCACTACACTACCAGGGCATATTTTGAGTCCAGAACGACTTAGCATATTTAATTTGCGCAGGCCCATGGCTACTTCTTTGTGAGTATCCTGATGATCGCATCGGCAGGCTGCCCTTCCGTCTGCATCAGTGCCTGGCGGGCCTCATCGGGGGTGCAGCCTGTCTGGCTTGCAACCAGGTCGATATCCTCCTGCGCTATGACCGGGCCGGCGGGTGCCATTGCCGCGTTGCCCGTCGTTAGTCCTGCATCGCTTACTTTCGGTTCCCCGCTCACCTGGTAAATCTGCTGCCCCTGCACTTTGACCATGACAACAGCGGGCCTTTCAAACCTGTATTCCTTTGTCTTTGTCCTGATGATAACTTCAGATACGTCGTCGATTTCCTCAGTCTGCATGCCCATTCTTTTCATCGCAAGGCGCATCTGCCTCGGGTCAACTTTTCCCATTCCGGGTATCATCTGATTTCAGCTCTGCTTCGACTCGATGATAAGGAGATGCTACTTATATAATTCCGTTTCTCGTCCCCTTTTCCCGCAGGGGTGCATTCAGACAGCATTATGCATATCGTCGAGGGAGGCAGCACCGGACCAATGCACGTTATATTAAGCGCTCAGCTGATTACCCGAATCCGCCCCGCATCCTGTGATTGAGCGGGGCGAAACTGAGGGGTCGAGAATCTGCCGACAAGAATAGATGACATGAAGGGAATAGTCACGGACATCGACGGGACAATGACAGGAACTGACCGCCGAGTGCAGACATCAGCCATAGAGGCGCTTAGGAAAGTCCACGACAGCGGCTACAGGGTAATACTTGCGACGGGTAACGTCCTTCCGATTGCGTTTGCCTTTCACAGGATAATAGGCCTCGACGAACCGATTGTTGCCGAAAATGGCGGAATACTGTGCTTCAACCAGAAGGTGGAGTACCTCAATAATCTCCAGGACGCACAGAGGGCATACGATTTCCTGAGGAAACAGATGAAGGTGGAACGGCTTTTCACCGACAGGTGGCGCTTCACCGAGATTGCTCTTGAGCCGAATGCGGATGTTGATCTGGTCAGGAGATTTGTCAGGGATTTCAACGTGAATGTTGAAGACAGCGGCTACGCCATTCATATCGAAGGCAGGGCCTACAACAAGTTCACGGCAGTCAAGAGGGCGTCGGCGCTCATCGGTTTGGATGTGAAGCAGCTTGCCGCTTTCGGAGACGGATTCAACGACATTGATATGCTTGCAGGCTGCGGGACAGGCGTCGCGGTCGGGAATGCGGTGGAGGAAGCAAAGAAGGCGGCCAAATACGTGACCGCGGGCCGTTTTGGGGAAGGTCTTGTCGAGGGTTTGAAGTGGCTGGGCCTGCTTGAAAGCTGATACCGCGCTAAATTCTCATGCCCCTCGCGCAGGCTATGCACACGCCACCGTGCGGTGCAAAATGCGAATTGCATGTGGGCCTGCCGCAGAGCGAGCATGTCTTGTAAGCAAGATTCCCGCAGATATGGCACATCCCCGCAACCGCCATGACAGTCGGATGTAACTACGCCAAAGCCCTATTTGATGCTGTCTGCTTTCAGACCAGAAGCTTCTTGGCAGTCTCCTCGTCCATTGAGATTGCCTTCAGCGCATACTTGAGCGCCTTCTTCTGAATGATCTCCCTTGTCTTGTCGTCAAGGAACTTCTCCATGAAAATGGGCGCCTTTCTTGCGTACTCCGCAGCAAATTCGGAGTAGAATTGTGATGAAGAGTCCGGATCGAGCTCCGCAGCCTTGTTGTATGCCGCCTCAGCATCGTTGAATCGGCCGTTTTCCGAACAGAAGAAGCCAAGCGAGGACTGGTAGTAGGCGTTGACAGGGTCGTTTTCTATCGCTTTCTTGTACAGCTCTATTATTTGCTCCACTTCGACCTGCGGAAGTGAGAGCGATGCTTCTGCCTTCCAGAAGTAGGCGTCTGCATTCTTCGGCTCCGCCTTTATCACCTTTGTGAATCTCTTCACCGCCTCCTCGGGTTTTCCGTCATTGAGCAGTTGCATCCCTTCTTCCATGTCACGGTTTATCTGGTCATTCGCCATATAAATCACAATTGCCGATTCCCTTTTTGCATTCCAGCTACGGATTACCTGATCCCAATCTTAAAACTTACCACTGTATGCGAACGCATTGACTCCGGGGAAGCAGAAGGGTGTATATGCACAGTGATGATTCCACTTCGTGCGATCTGGCGACTCTGTTCTTGGCCTGGATGAGGCAGGACGCGGCCCCCTGCTGGGACCGATGGTGATCTGTGGCGTTTACGGTTCTACTGCCAGGTTAAGGAAACTGGGAGTCAAGGACTCCAAGAAGCTCAGGCCTGAACAGAGGGAGGAGCTCTCCAT
>JAKAVR010000023.1 GCA_021817225.1 Thermoplasmata archaeon | reverse complement strand
ATACAGCCTGCCGAAGAACATAGGCAAGGGTGTCCAGTATGTCGACTTCAAGCTCGCGCTCACAGATGACACGCTGAAGTATCTTGAAGTCCTGAACGGCATTGGGCTCATGTCGGACAAGAAGCTGAAAGTCGGAAGGGCGGAAATAAGTCCTCGGGACCTCACCCTTAAACTGATCCCACAGCCCGCTGAACTTGGGTCCGATATAACAGGGAAGGCGATGCTTCTGGTCGAGGTTGAGGGAACAAAGGGAGGAAGGGATGTCAAGCACACTATTTACTGCCACTTCGACCACGGCGAGTCATACAGGAAGTACGGTGTGACAGGCACATCATTTCTGACCGGGACAGGAGCTGCCGCAGGCGCACTGCAGCTGCTGGAGAATGAAAAAGCTGCAGGCGTATATGCACCTGAACAGCTTGACGCTGCCAGGTATTTCGAAATACTGGAGGGCCTCGGGGTGAAACCTGTTCACATCGAGGAGTGAACTGCAAAAGACAATTACCTGTACATCGACACCAGGGAGCGCATTTTGTCCGACTTTGCCTCCCTTTTTATTTTGCTTTCCCTTGTTTCTATCTGAACAGCAACATCGCAAATCGGCCCGCAGTCAAGATCGTATTTCAGGCACAGCCTGTCGACGGCATGAACCATCAGCGCAGCGGCCGCAGTATCCCGCTGGTTGTCGCTTGTCTCTGTGAGAAGAGCTATTGTGTTGAGATTGTTCTTCATTCCCTCGTGAAGCAGCAGACCAGGTATACCTGTAACATAACCCTCCTCGAGCATTTCAATCCCGGCTATCCGCAGCATATTCATGCCGACTTCGCCGGAGGCGGTGCCGTAAACTGCAACCTCCTTGTGCTCCGTCTCGTCACTTTCTACGACCATGCCCTGTGGTGAAAGGAGAAGTGAAGCTTTAGCCGACTCCGCCCATTTGACTATTTCCGAGGCGACTTCCCTGATGGCATTCTCGGGCGCTGGAAGTTCAGACCTTATCACCGCCAGTTTAGTTCCGTTGGGCAGTTTCCCGCCATAAACCGTAATCGTCGGCACCGGCCTGTGCTTCTTGACAACGGTCACCGGGGGCATCGCTCTTATGTCCAGATCCACCATTGGTTTCAGGTTGAAGAAATCGATAATGTATCGGCCAGTGATCGATGCGACACCGCCGATTCCAGGGAACGACTCTATGACAATCGGTCCCCTCTGCACGTGCAGTTTCTGATTGCCCAATTTGCCCATACCTAGGTGTTAACGTTTGTAGGTTTAAAAAGCTGTTAGTAAAATCACTATTGTTGATAATTTCGGGGGGGAAAGATTTGTTACATAACCAGCAATTTATAATCACTCTATTTACCATAGAGATGCTACCGATTCTGGCCGTCGAATTTGCCCTGCCTGACTGAGATGTTAGTCGCAGCATATTTAAACAGTTCAGGGATCGAATTACTGTAAACTATGGGGGACAGTCCTTTATGATGTTGTATAGGAAAATTATAGTATCGTTAGTTGTAGTGCTGTTTCTGACGACAGCATTGTCAGTGGTTAACACCGGTGCCAGGACACCGAGTTCGCTCAAGTCTCCTGCGCTGAATTCTCCACTGGCGTCGGGCGCCAGCATGCCCAATTTCACATATAGCAATGTGACTTTCACCGGAAATGCATCTTACGATTTTCCAGCCGGAGCACTGCTTTACGCAAATCTTGTAGATCCGTGGGGCGCGGGAAACAATGTTGTCAACCTCTACGGCACATGGAATGAAACGACACTTTTTGTTGCAGTTGACGGAGCTATTTTTGGTGGCAACAATTTCATGCTGGCAATCTCAAACAACTCTGCATATGGAACAATGAACCTTTCCACAAACAATCTGGGAGTTTACGAAAGGAACATCACATTCACGCAGCCAATGAATTTCTTCTTCTTTGTAAGCAGCACGACATTGAGCACTGTAAGTGCATATGAGGTCACCTCGCTTGCAAACAAGTCAACTGTTTTTGCCCCGATCTCCCCAGCCCCCCTGATTTACAACAATCTGTCCGCCGGGAGAGTGATAGAGATAGGTCTCAACTTCACGGCAATTTTCCCTGCTTTTCCTGCCGGCGCAAAAGTAAGCCTTTATTCGAGCATCTTCGGCGGCAATGGACCATATGTTGGGCCGACAATCCCGTCGGGCCAGGCTTATGGCGTGAATTACTTCACTCCGAATCTTGTGTCTCATGATGTCGGCAGCTATGTGCTTGAAAACGCGTTCTACACGCTCTATCTGGACCCGAACAACCTTGGGATACCTGAACAGGGCATATTGCCGAATTATGTCGACGGGCTGGCCTTCCACAATGTGTTGTTCACCGGAGATCCGTCCTCTGACTTCAAGCCCTCGGAGAAGTCAATGATGAACACAAACACGATGTGGGGCAGCACAAACATGATCAACTCGTCATACATGAGCTGGAATTACACCACGCTGTTCATCGGAATCAACGATAGCGTCCAGAACAACTATGTCTATGTCTTCCTCTCCAACAACACAGGATCAGGCTATGGTGCATATAGCCTGAAAAACTTCGCGAATATAACTGTTTCAAGCAATGAGCATTCCTACGGAAGGAACATTGTCTTCACACAGCCAGTCAACTACGTCATAGCTGTGCAGTACAACATATTATTCACACCCTCAATACTGGGTGCCTACAAGATCGTTTCAACCAACGCTCAAAGCAACATTTCGGTGGCGCTTGAGAACGTGACAAGCACGATTGGGAGCGACGTGACCAGAAGCGGCCTTGAGTTCTCGATGCCGTTCGAAATGCTGTTCAACATAAGCAGCACATGGGCTGCAGGAACAGGGCCCCTGTTTGTTCCACACAGCTCAGTCAGCATGGCCGCAGCTGTCGTCGGCGGGCAGGGCGGCGCATACGTCGGACCAACGCTGCCTGCTGGCCAGGGCGGTGCCTACACCGGTTACTACAACTCCTACCACACGGTTGGTCCTTATTCGGGCGGCTCAGATTTGATCAACACCTTCTTCACCGAGGCAATCGACCCGTACGGCCAGGGAGTTCCTGCCGCACAGATCAGCCCTGTGTACACATACGGCTTCACATACCACAATGTGAAGTTCACCGGCCGCGTTGCAACTGACTTCGCAGCGCCTGAAATAATAGGCAACAATTCGGCCATTCCGTGGGGCATAGGAAACACAATTACCAACCTTTACATGACCTGGAATTACACGCATCTTTTTGTTGGTGTAAATGCGACAGTTGCTTCAGGCAATAACCTGATGGTTGCAATTTCAAACGGCACCAATACTGGCCGGATAAACCTGTCAACAACAAATGTGCCCGCCCTGCAGAGGAACATAACATTCACTCAATATGTCAACTTCATCTACACACAGGCCGGCGGTGGCACCACAGGCTATCTCTATAAGGTGATACCGGGCCAGACGAATGCGACACAAACAAACTTCACGCTTGTCGGCACATTCCCGGCAGCAGCCGACGGCTCTGAATTCAGCATCAACTTCAACACTCTGTTCCCGAACCAGACTGCTGTAGCTGGACAGTTTGCCGTTCCGATCGGTGCTTCCATTTCTGTCGTTGCTGCCGTATACGGTGGCAGCGGGCCCTGGGTCGGGCCAACCATACCTGCAGGTCAGACCTATACCGGTTCAGGCAGCACGAGGGAGAACATCAACTCGTTCATAATCAAGGATATCGATCCGTACATGGATGGGTATGCAAACCCCGGCATCATACCGAGCTTCATACCCGTGTCGTTTTCAGGTGCGCCGATAAATCTGAATATTGTTTTCAATGACCACCAGCCGCTCTATGGCGCTGTGGGTTCAGACTACTGGATGCTCCCATGGACTGCTGTTCACCTTGCCGAGTACATGGAGCAGGCACTTCTGCTTCGCATGTATCCCGGCGTCAATATCACATACTCGCTCTCCGGCTCTCTCCTTTACCAGATAGAGGCTATAGCCCATGGAGCATACAACAACAGCTACCTGATGGCTGCATTCATTCCGCAGAGTCAGTGGGGCAACACACTGTATCAGCAGATCAACCAGTATGGCGATACATTCCTCACATCCTTTGCCGCGCAGAGCCAGTGGAACACAACAACCGTCAGGAATGTGCTTGAATACTCCCTTGCATTCAATACACCTTCATGGGTTTATTCTGCCGGAACACCTGCCTCGAACCTCTACAGCCAGCTGTACTCCAATGAATCGGCCCATATCCAGCTCAGCGATGCGGCTCTTACAAATGCACTCGCTGAATTCTTCCTGTGGTCCCTAAGCTATCCCACTTTCACAGGAATGCTCGGGGCAAAGTACATTGAGCCAACAGTCTGGAATATGTACAATCAGACTTCCTTCACAATCGGCGATATTGCCACAATAGCTCATTACTATGAAGTCGAGGCAAACTGGACAATAGCTGAATTCAAGGCAGGCATGATATCGCTCAGCAACCCGACCGGCAACGTTGAGCTTCTAACAACTCCCTTCGACCACCCGATACTGCCGCTCCTCCTGATGAACAACTGGACCGGAGGCACAGGCGATGTTGTCACCAAGGGTGTATGGGCAAACGACGTGATCGCACAGCTTGCAATCGGGACGCAGATATTCGACAGTGCATTCGGGCAGAATCCGGTTGGCCTCTGGTCACCGGAGCAGGTTGTCTCGAGCGACATAATACCATATCTCAACCAGAGCGGGTACATCTGGACCTCTTCGGCTGACAGCACTCTTGCGGGAGCTGGAATATCCGTACCCTCAGCATTCGCTCCAACTGCACAGCAGATGGAGAACCTCTACACGCCATACAACATAAGTGTCAACGGCAGCTCTGTGGCGATGGTTTTCAGGGATTCCACCCTCTCAAACGACTGGGGATTCAATTACGGCAACATGGCGAGTTCCCAGGGCAACTGGGCACCCGTCAACTCGTTCATCGGCTACCTGAAAAACATCTATGCGACTGTCCCGAGGTCTGACCATTCAAACATAACAGTTACTGTTGCGCTCGACGGTGAGAACTGGATGTTTATGTCACCGTTCCCGATGGATGGCGTTCCATTCATCCAGGACCTGTATCTTGCGCTGGAGCAGAACTCATCATGGCTCCATACAACCACAGTGCAGCAGCTCCTTGCAACCAAGCCAGCGATGCCCACGCTCACAAGCCTGCCCATAGGGTCATGGAATTCACAGCCTACAGGCTCGGGCGTCTCACAGTGGGTAGGACAGTGGGCCGGGCACCAGCCGCAGGATGCGACATGGGAGCAGCTGGCCCTTGTCCGCTCCATGATTGTCTCCTACGGTCAGCAGCACGGACTTTCACAGCCCATGTCTTTCACAACACTCCAAGCATCCAACAATTACCCGTTCCTGGGACAGTGGAATCTGACAACTGCCCAGGACAAGTACAACAGGGCATGGATGGACATCTATGCGGCCGAGGGCTCTGACACGTACTTTGCCTTCAACCCGGCAAACCAGAATCTTGCCGCCCAGAATGCCATAGTGTTTGAAGGCATATTGAGACAGGAGCTTTCTGACGCCCTGACCATCCTGGGCATGCCTCTGACGCCTTTCCTGAAGGCGAACTGGACCTCTCCTGTTAATCCAACACTCTATGGAAGCAACAGCTCCATAACGCCGCCCATGTCAGGTTCTCTCTACAACACCGCCCAGAACACTGGTGGGATTTCCTACTCCGTAAATAACAACTTTGCATGGAGCGGGTCGTACCAGTATAAGGTGAATGGTCCTTCCACTTCGCTTGGAATCAACACAATCTACTACGCCTTTGACCCGAACAACCTCTACTTTGGAATCAGCGTAAACGGGAACACAAGGGACTATGCTGCGCCAAACGCATACACTGCTGCGCCTCTCGCAATCCAGATATATCTGACGCAGGTAAATCCAGGAACGGGCAATGTCGCAGGACTCAGTATACCGAACAGCGTGTTCGCTACCACTTCCGGCCTGCCCCTGGGTTTTGCCGCCGGTTACATGATAACAATCCAGGGGGTGTCCGTCACTCCTTCCGGAACTGCGAATATTGTGGTGTACAACTCGGGACTGAGTGGTGACTGGATTTACAATACGTCACTTCCGAGCGGTTATGTCGGAGGCATTCTGGAACTCTCGGTTCCGTTGAGGAACCTGAACATGATTCCGGGGAATTCCATAACTTTCTCGGTTGCGACGATAAACCAGACGACTGAGGCAACAGATCTTGCCGGTCCGCTCAGCGTACAGGTGCCCTCATCCCTCGCCAAGCTCACCCTTGTCTCAACCATACACAACACCGCTATTGACAACGGTCCGGGAAACTACACGTACCCTCTGCTCACCGCAGCATACACGCCGGGCAGCGTAGACATGCAGTGGGTCAATGTGTCTATGAACAGCTTCCTTGTGCAGTTCAATATAACATTCGGATCTCTTGGATTATACCCTGCATTCGGTGGCGACTACGGTTTCTCAATACCAATGGTTGACATATACATACACACTGCGAATGGCACTGCAGGCAATACGGCCATGCTTCAGGGACCCAATGCAAATGTAACATCCAACTTTGCATGGCAGTGGGTAATACAGGCATGCGGTTTTGCTGCTAACAGCTACGTGGCGAATTACCAGGGGCAGCAGTATCCTTCGGCTGTTCTCATTTCTTCCGATCTCTCTACCAGGACGGTGTCGATCCAGGTGCCTCTTTCAATGATAGGCACTTCGATACTCAACTACGGGTACGTCATAGTTGCTGGCTTCCAGGACGGTTACGGGACGAATGGCTGGAAAGCGGTGTATCCAGTGGCCGACACTTATCATGGTTCGGGCTGGTCAAATCCGAATTCGCCCAACATATACAGCTACATAGCGCCCAACATGGTGAACTCCTCTTCCACAGTCACTCAGCAGTCCGCCCTCTCTACTTTCACCACAACAAAGCTGGCGCAATTGCCTGGCATCTACCTGCCTCTCACGCAGGCGCCAGTTAAGCCCACAGGCGTGATCAGGCCGACAAATTCGGCCGTGGGCTACAACCAGCTGACCTCCAGATATATGTCGTTCTACAACATCAACAACACTGTTTTCTGGACAACATCCTCGGATGGTAAGATATGGGGGACACCAGCAAAGCTGTTCAGCTCTACAACAAACATAACGGGTCTGTCATTCTTCTCGCAGTCCGGCCTCTCCTATCTGCTAGCGACAAGCAAGAACACCCTCTGGTTTGTCAACATGACGAGCTCGCCTGCAGTAAGTGCATTCCAGCTGAACTACACGGTGAAAGGTTCTGCAGGTGCTGTGTTCAACAACATCCCGTATGCCTTCCTGTATGATGGCACGAATCTGAGGGTGTACAATATGACCGGCAACCAGATCGGTTCCACTCCGCTCACCGCCACGAATATTTCGGCCTATTCCAGCGGCACCACAACATATGTGGCATACACAAACTCAAGCACCGTCTTAATCATGACGGTCACACTCACAGCTTCCAAGGCAACATTCAACAATAACGCGTTCACATTCGTCCAGAAGACAAATGCGACAACTATCGGAAGGCTCTCACTTGTGGTTAACAAGTACGATCAGTTCATCGTCGGGTATGTTGCGATCAATTCAAGCGGCTCCAACATTGTTCTTGCCTACGGGAACAAGACAACCACCCACTACGTGATTGTGACTTCGGACGGCCTCGATGACTATCCGTCCGTCATTGCAGCAGTAAGCGGCAACACCACGACGGCCAAGGTGCAGTTCACAAGCACCTCCGGACAGGGCAATGTGTATTTCATACCCTCTAATGTCGCGTCGTTCACATACACAGCACCCGCACCTCCGGCAAAGGCACCCGGAGTACCGCTGGTAGCAATCGTGCTTCTTGTTTTGGCCGCGGTACTCGTTGTTGCAGGTGTCTTGACATATCGCTTCTATTCAAAGAGGGAGTGATGAGGACATGTCGTGGAACAGCAAACCTTTTCAGCTGTCTGCCCTGCCCTTCTCAGGGGCAGGCAACAATTGTTTCGAGTCCATTGCGCACTTGGATGAATCAAACGTCTCAAACCACTCTGATGCGGCGGGGACAGAGACCCCCGCCGTGAATTTTCAAAACGTATTTTCATGGAGAGTGAAGTGATATGGGAAATGGCGTCAGGGCAACAATAATCGGAATGCTGGGCATGAGCGCGACTGCCGGGGAAGGCGCCCCGGAATACGTGCCTAAAAAGAAACAGACTGGGAAGATGCTGCTGGTAGTTCTGGTCGCCGTGGCTGTTGTTGTTGCGGCTGTTGGCGTCTACTATATCGCAAACCCGGGCCAGGCACCAGGCGGTGGCGGTGGCGGCGGACCATCCGGAAAGACATCTGTAACGGTCTGGCAGGCGTTCTCCACGACTGAATTTCCAGCATTCCTTTCGATAAGGAATGCGTTCATGCAGCTGAACCCGAACATAACTGTCAACTGGGTCAATCAGACAACTCCTTCACCCAGCACGCTTCAGCCCGCTGCGCTGGCGGGAACGGCACCGAATATCATCATCGGGACAAGCGACTTTGAGGGCAGCAGCCTGTATTACTACAACTTTACACTGAACCTGAAGAACTATGTGAATTCATCAGCATTCTCCATTTACTCACCCACTTCACTGGCTGATGTTACATACAATGGCACCGACATCTATGCATTCCCAATCAACATCAACGGCGTTTCCATGATATACAACAAGAAACTGATTCCGACCGCTCCGCAGACAACCGATCAGATGATACAGATGGCGAAGAACATCACGGTCATATCCGGAGGCAGGTACAGCACCTCGGGCATAATTGCAGGTGACCAGTCTGACAGCGGGTACAGGTTTGTGGCATGGCAGGCAGGATTCGGAGGCAGGCTTTTCGCATCCAACGGGGCGCCTACAATCAACACGGGTGCCACCGCCGCTGCGATGAGCTTCCTTAACAATCTGACAACGGTCAACCAGGTCACGCCCGCAGGCATGACTACCCAGGCAACATGGATCAGCTTGTTCCAGACTGGCAAGGTAGGAATAATATTCGACGGTCCGTGGGACATAACGTCGTATGTTAGTGCCCTTGGAGCAAACAATGTGGGTGTTGCCCCCATGCCAACCGTATCACAGACTGGACTCAGGCCGCTGCCTTTCCTTGGTTCAATCGCTGTATCGGTGCTCAACCAGAAGGCATCGAGCGCCTCTTCAGCACAGATCAACGCATCGGTCAAGTTTGCTCAATACCTTGCCTCGAATGCAAGCGAGGTCAAGTTCTGGAATTCTGCAGGCGATTTCCCTGCAACAACCGGCGGACTGAAGTATGTCATGAGCCTGAATGTCTCGTGGGCGAACGGGTTTGCTGAGCAGTTCCTGAAGTATTCGCAACAGTTCTTCAACACGCCCCAGATGGCATACTACTGGACTCCGTTCGGAACATACTACAGCGCATTCATATCGGGCAGTTCCACGGCAGCCCAGGCCGCAAGCAGCATACAGAATTCCATTGTGTCAAGCATGCAGCAATACCACATTCCGCCGTATGTTGTTGTCTCAAGCAGTCCACTCGTTCAGTTCATGCACTTTGACACAGCAGCGACAGAGATGAACATGGCAGTTCAGACAGGGATTCGCGACTGAATCGGCATTAAACCATAAGCGGCTAAGGGAGGCAGCTGGCGGGATAACAGATGGCACACATCGAGGAAAAACCGTTCCTGTTCAGGCTCAAGCGGGAATGGCCTGCCTATCTCTACCTGCTGCCAATGCTCGTGGTTTTGCTTCTGCTAACAATCTACCCCATTTCGCTGACTTTCTATTACTCGCTCACATTCAACGGCCCCCTTCCGGCCCCCGGCATACCACCAAACACATATGTTGGCCTCAGGAATTACAACTTCATTGGGACAACCGATCTGTCCCTCACTGAGACTCTCGTATTGAACAGCTTCTTCTGGGCGACCGCTTCAATAGTTATCTTCATAGTTGTCGGTCTTGGCCTTGCCGCGATTCTGAACCAGCCCCTGCGCGGGAAGACAGTCTACAGGACGCTCCTTCTATTCCCATGGGCCATGCCCGCATTCATAACGATACTAACATGGACCAACATGCTCAATTTCAACTTCGGAATTATCAATGCGCTTCTTGGCCTTTTCAACATACCTCCAGTCCAGTGGACGACGGGAGGATTCTGGGACGTCTGGGGCGGCCTGCTTCTCATGAACACATGGCTCTCCTTCCCCTACTACATGGTTGTGTTCCTCGCAGCCATGCAGTCAATCCCCAAGGACCTGTACGAATCTGCTGAAATAGACGGCGCATCCATTCTTTACAGGTTTACACACATAACTGTGCCTTACATCGGCTCAACGGTGGGCTTTGTCGCACTAATGGGCTGGCTTTTCACATTTAACAACTTCTATCCAATCTATCTGGTGACAGCAGGGGGGCCGGGAAACCTTACGTCAATATTCGTTGTGAGGGTGTTCCAGGAGGCATTTGAGCGCTCTCATTATTCTCTTGCCGCCACATACACCGTGATTGACTTCATCATCATGCTGCTTGTTGCAATACCTGCCATAAAATACACACGGCTCTCGGAGGGATGGTTCAAGTGAAGTTACCTTCATTCTTCGGCAGCATGAAAAAAAGGCTGAAAGGCAGAATTGTCAGCAGGATTCTCAGTCACTTCGCTCTAATCGTCGCAACTCTTTTTGCACTTTTCCCAATATATTTTATTTTCTGGACATCGATTCTCAAAATACAGCTTGCGGCAATAACACTTAGTTCGCTCATCCCCAACCTTGCGCTCATAACACTCTACAACTACAACTATGTCCTGAGCGATCCCACCTTCTTCACCATATACCTGAAGAATTCACTTATTTTCGGCCTTTCGGCGGCGGGAGTGGGGCTGGTGCTTGCACTCTTCACGGGATATGCGCTTTCAAGATTCACATTCCCCGGCAGGAAACCTTTCATTTATTTCATAATTGCACTGATGCAGTTCCCGGGAACAATGCTTGTCATCCCCTACTTCTTCATGTTCAAGGAGCTTAATCTTATCAACACATACCTGGGACTGATAATTCCTTACTCGGCAGGCTCCATCGTCTTCACCGGCATACTTGTGAAGAACTACATAGACAGCATTCCGGAGGATCTTGAGGAAGCTGCGCTTGTCGACGGCGAGACGAGGACCGGTGCCTTCACGAAGGTCATTATACCACTCATAAAACCGATACTTGGACTTGGCATTCTGCTCGCGTTTATCGGGCCCTACACCGACTTCATACTGGCCAGGGCCTTCATCACAGGCAACAGCCTTCAGACGCTTGCTCTGCGTCTTTACTCGGTTTCGTCAATATCAAGCAGCGGTGGGGCGGCCATTGATTATGGTGTCTTCTCGGCTTTCTCATTCCTCATGGGCATACCCATACTCATTATCTATCTCATCTTCCAGAAGTACATAATCGGCGGGTTGACACTCGGGGGCGTGAAGGGCTGAGTTACTGTAAAGGGGGCAAATGAAATGGCAACGGTCAGACTCGAGCACATTACAAAGAAATTCGGAGAGACGACTGCTGTCGATGATATTTCTCTCACGGTCAACGACGGCGAATTCGTAGTGCTGCTCGGGCCTTCAGGATGCGGCAAGACAACAACTCTCAGAATCGTTTCTGGACTGGAAGTGCAGTCAGAGGGGCATGTGTACATAGGTGACAGGGTCGTCGACGATGTGGAGCCAAAGGACAGGAATGTGGCTATGGTCTTCCAGAGCTACGCTCTCTATCCGCATCTCAAGATATATGACAACATCGCGTTCGGACTAAAGGCAAGGCATGTGCCCAGGGCAGAGATTATCAAGAAGGTCAACGAGACTGCAAAGATGCTTCAGATCCACCAGCTGCTTGACAGAAAGCCTGCCGCGCTTTCAGGCGGCCAGAGACAGAGGGTTGCGCTTGCAAGGGCGCTCGTCCGCGATCCAGAGGTTTTCCTTCTGGACGAACCGCTCTCAAACCTGGATGCAAAACTGCGTGCCGCCACCAGGATAGAGATCAAGAATCTTCATCTCAGGCTCAGGAAGACAATGATCTATGTCACTCACGACCAGGTCGAAGCAATGACTCTTGCAGACAAGATCGCAGTCATCAACCAGGGAAAACTGCTCCAGTTCGCGTCCCCGATGGATGTCTTCATGAAACCGGCCCACAGGTTCGTGGGAGACTTCGTCGGTTACCCTTCAATGAATATGCTGGGTGGCGAGCTGGAGGAGACATCCGCGGGGACATTCTTCTTCACACCAGTAATCAGGATGAAGGCAAGCGGCGCACAGACCGGGAAGTACTTCCTTGGAATCAGGCCGGAAGATATTGTTGTCTCGAAGAGCTCCTCGGAAAATTCTCTGGAATGCAGCGTCAGGGGTCTTGAGCGGACCGGCAGCGACAACTATCTCTTCCTCGATTACAGCGAGGGAGGCATTGTTGCCTCCGTGACCAGCCCGGACTATTCCGTCGGGGAGAAGGTGTACGTGACATTTGATCCTGTAAATGCGCACTTCTTTGACGCCGCTACGGGAGCGGCAGTACAGCTCTCCGCTTCATTCTGACGGTGAACGAATGCAGAAGGAAGGGCATGTCTCCTGCAGGGCAGTCGTCAAAGAAGACGATGGCGAGCTGTTTGAAGTTGTATTCAAGCTCAGCCGCTGGAACAGTTCCAGCACATATTACCTGTCGGGCGATTTCAACGCATTCGGTACGGGGAGCCTTGTGTTCGGTAACGGCACATGCCATGTCAGGCTGATGTGGGGCAGATACAGGTACATTGTCAGGGAGAACCAGTATGCCGTCGCCTGCAGGGGAAGCCTGACATTGCACCATCGCAAGGGGAACTACCACAACCCGGGGCTCAGGACATTCTTCGACAGGCTTGGCAATATTCTGTACATACGGGTAAGAACCGGAATGGATGCAGACAAATCGTTTCTACTGACCGGGGGAAAGAGAATTGAAATGAGTGAGGCCGGAGTGGCGGGTGGGTGCAGGTATTTCCAGGCCGCCCTGGAAAACGGGCTCTCGGGCAGATATTCCTTCATCGTTTCACACGGCAGCAGTGAGTCGGAATACGGCAATTTCCAGGCGCCCCATGTGGAATCTCTCAGGCCCGAATGGGTCTCCTCATCAGTCTTCTACCAGATATTCCCGGACAGGTTCAGCAGGGTTGACGAAACAGGGAATGAGGCCCATGTGCTTAACAGATGGAGTGATGCCCCTGCCATGGGCAGGTTCTTCGGCGGTAACCTGAAGGGTGTTTCGGAGAAGCTCAGTCACATCAAGTCACTCGGAGCGGATGCAGTATACTCAACTCCGGTATTTTCCTCATCAACAGAACACAGGTACGACACCAGCGATTATGAGAGAGTCGACCCGATGCTCGGCACCAACGATGATCTTGTTGCACTTCTGAAAAGGATGCATTCTTCCGGGATGCGATTTGTTGCAGATGCCGTCTTCAACCATACAGGGCTGTCCTTTCCAGAGTTCCAGCGCTTCATCGAAGGCAGGAGCAGGTGGTACATACCGCACGGCAAACCGGAGATATTCAAGGGGCGCCTCAACATGAAGCACCCTTCGACTCACACGCCTTCATATGAGACATGGGAAGGCGTGGGCTCGCTGCCCAAGCTGAATCTATCGCTCAACGGGGTGAGGGCGTATCTGTTAAGAGTGCTATCCAAATGGACAAGGGAGGCGGAAGTTGATGGATGGCGTTTTGATGTGGGTGACTCGCTTCCGCTCGACTTCGTCATGGAGCTGCGTAGCACTCTGAGGGAAATAAGGAAGGAATCGTTCCTTCTCGGTGAGGTCTGGCGCGATCCCTCCCTGTGGCTGTTGGATGATATTTTCGACGGGACGATGAATTATCTTTTCAGGGGGGGCATCATCGGCTTCGTTTCCGGGAGGATATCGGCAAGGCAACTTGCGAACAGACTTTCGAGATTCTGCTGCAGGCAGCCCTACTCCGCAGTCCTGAGCTGCTACAACATGCTCGGGAGCCACGATACGGGGAGGATAGCTTCGCTGCTCGGCACGCGGCGGAAGGTGGAACTTGCCTACGCACTGCTCTTCTCCCTTCCCGGCGCTCCTGCGGTCTACTATGGCGATGAGTTCATGATGAAGGGGGAGAACGCCGTGAAGGCAAGGGGCACGGTCGACTGGGGAAAGAAACCAGCACTGGGAGATTTGTTTGCTTCACTGTCATCGACAAGGAGGAGGTACAAGGCGCTTGTGCAGGGAAATGCCGTATTCAACGGGAAAGGTGAAACGATTGCCGTCCTCAGAACAATCGGGGACCGCTCAGTCTCTTTCATCGCTTCGAGGACCGCAGTCTCCGTACCTATGAGCAGGGGGGAGGAAATGGTGCTGTCCAGCGGTGCATACGAAAGGGGAGGCAGCATCCGAATTTCAGCCAACGGGTGGTGCTTCATATCCCGCGGCTCGGAACACTGATATTTTTGACCGTATGTCTGAAATAAGTGCTCATTCTAGCGCATTCAATTCAAACGTTCCGCCGGCAATGAATAAGAGCACATTTCCATGATTGAAGGCAGTCCTGGTCAGTCCTTATACAGTCAAGCCCCAAATGGCGGGGCACTTGGGAAGGTGAAGCGATATTTCTACCTCCCCGGCAATGCATGGATTCTCACAAGCAGCTCAACCGTCTGGAGCATAGGCGGTGCCATGGCTTCCCCCTACCAGTCGCTTTTCTATTTCAGCCTCGGGGCATCGCCTGTTCTAATCGGCTACCTTGCCGCAGCCGCATCCTTCATAGCTGCAATTGCCCAGCTTGTCGGAGGGTACGTAGGCGATGTATGGGGCAGGAAGAGGGCCATCATACTCTTCAGCTTCATAGGCGTTGCCAACAACTTCATCTTCTTTGTGATTCCAAGCGTTTCTTATCTTGCAATTCCTGTCGTAGTGGGTTCGGTTGCAGGCATATACGGTCCGCTTTTCAGCGCCTCCCTGACCGAATCAATGGACCCTCGAATGAGACCCAGGGGAATTGCTTCGTACTCGTTCATCAACACCATCCCGTCTTTGTTTGCTCCTTATCTCGGCGGCTTGCTCATATCGCACTTCGGAGATGTGTTTGGCCTGCGGCTGGCATTCCTTGCCTCAGGAATTGCAGGTGTGGCAGGCATCTCATACAGGGCGTTCACGCTCAAGGAGTCTTACTCCCCCAGGTCGGTGACAGGTTTCATAGAGTTCTGGAGGCGTCTCTTCAGGGAAAGCAGGAGGGCGCTTCAGGATTCTGGCAGGGATGTTCACATTCTCCTCTACTACGCCTCCCTGGCCGCATTCGGTGTCGGCCTCACTTCCTCCTTTTCAGTCCTTTACTTCGTAAATTCGCTCCACTTTCCTCCTTTCATTTATGGCGCGATCGTGGGCGTTACCTCTTTAGTCTCAATGCTTCTCCTGTTTCCGGCAGCGAGGATGGCTGAGAGAGTCGGTCTCAAGAGGGCAGTCCTTTATGCATCCCTCTCCGTCCCATTCAACCAGCTCTTCTTCACCTATGCAAAGGACATATCTGAACTCATTACATGGAGCGTGGTTGGCGGCACAGGTAGCGCCCTTCTCGGTCCTCCGCTGACATCGCTGCAATCAGATATTGTGCCGAGACACATGAGGGGAAGGATAATGGCCCTTTTCAGCGCAATACCCCTGCTCATGTCAATACCTGCACAGATTGCTGGCGGCTACCTCTACTCCCTGACGCCCATAGCCCCATTCCTCGCATCAATACCTGTTTTCATGGCGTCTGTTCTGGTTATACTCCGCATAAAGGAGCCGCAGAATCTGCTGGAATAGGCTGCACTTTCATGCAAACTTAAAGGCATCGTGCCTGGAAAGCCCGTTGTAATCAGAGTATTTCCTGAATTGTCGTGAATCTGCGCTGGAACATGTGCTAGATTTTGTGATAGATTCACTCCCTTTTATCATATCAGACGGAGCGGCGGTCAGGCGGGTGCCCGCGGCACCTGAGAAATATACTTATAACAGTCGATTATAATTGCAAAGTATGAGTTCCGCAGCATATCTTCCTGTATTGATATTTGCTGTGATTTCTGTCCTTTTTGTCCTGGTAAGTTTTGTCGTGTCTGCGCTGCTCAGGCCGACAAAGCACGAACCGCTGAAGGAGACGACCTATGAGTGCGGCGAGGTCCCCATAGGCGACACACGTATCCAGTTCCATTTCCAGTATTACATGTTCGCGCTGATATTCGTCATAGCTGATGTCCTGACTGTTTTCCTTGCACTCTGGGCTCTCAGCTTTTCACCGAGCAACACACTTGTCAACGCACTTATGTTTGTTTTCACCGGCATGCTTGTTGCAATAATCCTTTATGCGCTGAAGAAGGAGGAGTTAATCTGGATATAGAGAGGGCAAAGATGAGGGCGGAGGGAAACGCCCCGAGCGCAATTGCAATGTCACAGGATACATTCATGAAATGGAGCGATGAAGTATCCGAAATGATAAGGCGGCGGTCAGAGATAAAACAGATGAAGCCGAACAGGCTGACCGGCGGTGTATTCAACTGGGCCGCCAGGAATTCGGTCTATCCTCTTCATCTCGGGATAGCATGCTGCGCCATCGAGATGGCTGCCGCTGCCGCACCGCGTTTTGATATCGAGCGTCTCGGGGTTGTTTTCTGGAATTCTCCGAGACAGTGCGACGTTCTTCTCCTTAACGGCTGGATTTCAATGAAGCTAAGGCCTGTCCTCACCAGGCTTTACGAGCAAATGCCGTTTCCGAAGTGGGTGATTTGCATGGGAGAGTGCACAATATCCGGCGGCCCGTGGTGGGATTCCTACAACATTGTCAGGGGTGCCGACACGTTCCTGCCGGTGGATATCTACATACCAGGCTGCCCCCCACGGCCCGAAGCACTTCTTGACGGCGTGCTGAAGCTGCAGACGAAAATAAGGGCGCGGAAGGAGAAGGTGCTTCTACCACAGTGAGGTCCTATAAATGGCAGATCCAACGCCAACAATTGTTGCCCCGAAAGGGGACAAGGATTACTCGTATCTTGTTTCGCCAAGCACTGTCCAGGAACAGGAGATTATTGCAAGTCTCAAGAGCAAGTTCCCCGAAGTCGAAGTGAAACTGAAGCAGAAGGGAAGGCTCGAATGCGTCAAGTTTCCCAGGGAGAAACTGGTCGAATTCTGCACTTACCTAAGGGATTCGCTCGACTTCGAGCACGTCACCTGCGTCGCAGGCAATGATCTCAAGCGCGCTTGGGAAGTAATTTACCACATATCATCCTACAAACACAGGTGCATGATTCAGATCAGGACAGAGCTGCCGAGGGAAGACCCATCTGTCGACACCATCAGCCAGCTGTGGGGCGGGGCTGACTGGCACGAGCGTGAAACATACGACATGTACGGGATCACTTTCAATAACCATCCAAAACTGGAGCGCGTTCTCACACCGGAAGGCACCGACTTCTTCCCCTTCAGGAAGGATTTCAAGCTTCTTGACCACTGGAAGATAGACTGGGAAAACAAGGGCAAGAGGCCCAAGCCAGAGCCGATGGTTTCAACAGATACAAGGTTCGGTGATGGCAATGGCTGAAATGTGGATAAACATGGGGCCACAGCATCCATTCACTCACGGCCTCTGGACGCTGAAGGTCAAGGTGGATGGAGAAACAATTGTCGATGCAGAGCCTATAATAGGATATCTGCACAGAGGTTTCGAGAAGCTGTGCGAGAACAGGAATTATCCACAGATAATCCCGATCTGCGACAGGCTGTGCTACGTCGCATCGATGAGCTGGGACCACGTCTATGTCTCGGCAGTCGAAAACACATTTGACATCAAGGTCCCCCCGAGGGGCGAATACATCAGGGTCATTGCACTCGAGATTCAGAGAATCGCATCACACCTGATATGGCTTGCTTCCTTCATGACAGATATCGGGAATCTCACCGCCTTCCTGTATGCAATGAGGGAGAGGGAGATGTTCATTGATCTTCTGCAGGCCCTCTGCGGTGCAAGGATGACATACAACTATCCGCGGATAGGCGGCGTCTCCCAGGACATGCCGAAGAGCTTCCCCCAGCAGTGCCTCAAGACTGTGGATTTCTTCGAAAAGAGGCTGAAGGAGTATGACTACCTCATTGAAGAGAGCGAGGTATTCCGCATAAGGTCTCAGGGCGTCGGATACCTCAGGCCCTCCGATGCGATCAACCTTGGCATCACGGGACCGGCACTCCGTGGAAGCGGCGTTCCCGTAGATCTGAGGAAGACGGACCCGTATTCAGCCTACCCCGATTTTGACTTTGAAATGGCTGTGGAAAAGGACTGCGATGTTTATGCCCGTTACAGGGTGCGCATGAATGAAATGCACGAGAGTTGCAATATCATCAGGCAGGCGCTGAAGAAGATACCTCCGGGTCCTGTGCTCGGCAAGGCGCCCAGGCACTTCCCCCGCGGAGAAGGGTATGCAAGGACGGAGGATCCGAGAGGGGAGGCATTCTTCTACATTCAGGCCGACGGAACGGACAGACCGTACAGGGTAAAGATAAGGAGCCCGATATTCGTCACCGTCTCAGCCGCTCCTGCAATCCTGCGCGGATACAAGGTGGCTGATGTCCCTTCCATCATGGGAAGCCTGGACATGTGTCTGGGGGAGTCGGATAGGTGATACGCTGAATTACCTGTACTCCATTCCGCATTCAATCGCGACTGCCATCCTGAGCTTTCTCCACATAAACCTGCCTCAGCTGAACTATCTCCTGACATGGGTGATAGCGTCCATCATACTGCTTGTCGTCGTGATGGTCAATGTTATCATACTAATATATGTCGAGAGGAAAGAGCTCGGCAGATTCATGGACAGGAGAGGGCCGTTCGTTGTCGGCCCCGCAGGCTTCTTCCAGAATTTCGCGGACGCATTCAAATTCCTGATAAAAGAGATGATCCTGCCCGAGAATGCAGACGGCCTTGGGTTCAACAGTACGCTTGTCATTGTGGTTGCCTCATCCATGCTTATCATGGCTGTGGTACCGCAGGCGCCGGACTTCTACTATACAAACACCGACCTCGGATTGCTTCTCGCGTTCGCGATTTTTGCAATTGAGCCGTTTGCGGTTGTTATTGCGGGGTGGGCCTCCAATAACAAATATTCCCTCCTGGGCGGATTCAGGTCGACGGCACAGATGATGAGCTACGAGGTGCCAATGCTCATCACAGTCCTTTCTGTCGTGGTGCTCGCAGGTACATTCAACTTCACCCAGATAGTCAACTATCAGGCATCTCATGTCTGGTTCGTTGTTCCGCTCATCATTGGTTTCATTGTTTTCCTGATATCAATCGTCGCCGAAATCGAGCGTATCCCGTTCGACACTCCCGACGCGGAGGCAGAGCTTGTCCACGGATGGATGACGGAATACGCAGGCATCAAGTTCGCACTCTTCCAGCTGACATCCTATGTGAGGTCTTTTGCCGGCGCTGCCATAATGGTGCTCATCTTCCTTGGCGGGTGGACCGGCCCGATACTGCCGCCGATATTGTGGTTTTACATCAAGGTATACGCAGTCTTTACCCTCTTCGTCTGGATGAGGGCATCGCTCCCGCGGGTCAGGATAGACCAGGTCCTCAACCTCGGATGGAGGAGCCTGCTTCCGCTTTCACTCGTGAATATGCTTATAGCTGCATTCCTGAAGATTTACGGCGGGGTGTTTCACCTATGAATGAGGCACTTCTCTCGTATCCCGGGGTGATATGAATGGCAGATGTTCTGACTTCAAAGAAGAAAAGGGTCGGGCTGCTCGGTTACGCTTTCAAGCCCATGTGGATTTCGCTCCGAACACTGATGAGGACTTCATTTGCAGGGGGAAAGCCAAACACTCTTCTCTATCCCGAAGAGAAGATTGATCTCCCCGATGATTTCAGGGGAGAGCTTGGTCTCGTCATGGACAGATGCGTTGGCTGCGAGTCGTGCGCCAGGGTCTGCCCTAACAAGTGTCTCGACATGATGGAGGATGACATTGGTGACGGCACGACGAAGTGGATGCCCGCACTCGACCTCGCACAGTGTATGTTCTGCGGACTCTGTGTAGAGGCGTGTCCCTCCACTGCTCTGCACATGACAAACAGGTACGAAACGGCCACGCAGGACAGGAACGAGAAGATATTCAGGCCACACGAGTGGGCGCTCAAGCCGGAGGATGCCCCGGACCAGAAACCATTCCCCTATCCAGAACTGTATGAAATCAACTGCACCGGGTGCGGCGCTTGCGATCGGGCATGTCCGCACGAGGTGATAGACATGGTCAGCATCCCCGGGACGGCGAAGAAGAGGCCCAACGGCACTTTCGGGCCTGAGAAGAAAATACCGATATTCGATTACGAGCTCTGTGTCAGCTGCGCCCTCTGTGTGGATGCCTGTCCGTTTGATGCGCTCGATATGCTTCCGCGCAGCACCACCGCAAGCGATCCGGCCGTCCAGCCGCAGCTCCAGAATGTAAAAGTTGAACAAACAAAACAGGAAGTGTCTGCTTGAGCATTGAACTGATAGGTTTCATCATAGTTGCGGCTGCCGCTCTGGTGCTTGCGCTCATGATGGTACTGTCACCTGAAATTGTGCACAGCGCTCTCTATTTCGCGGGTGTGCTGATTGCAATTGCTGTGCTTTTTTTCCTGATGAACGCAGTCTATGTCGGCATAATTCAGATACTGATATACGTGGGGGCGGTTGTAGTGCTGATCCTCTTCGGTATCATGCTGACACGGCGGAACATTCTTCTTGGGTGATATCCGGAGGTGCAACAGATGGAAAGGCAACTCGTTGTTTCCGCAATCGTATCGTTCCTTCTTCTGGCAGTGATGCTTGCCGCCTTCTCCACCTACAGCTGGTCCAGCATAGGTTCCGCAATCGCAGGCACATCCGACATCGCTGTTCAGATGTTTGAGCCGTCCGGATACGGCCTGACGCTCCTCATCGTCGGCGTGCTTCTTGGCGCGTCGATGGTTGGCGGAGTCTACCTGGCCAAGGAGGAGTGAAATTGATTCCTGTTTCGTACGTCCTTGGCTTCTCAGCGCTTCTGTTCGTTATCGGTGTATTCGGCGTGCTCTACAGAAGGAATGCGATAATGGTCCTTCTCTCCATCGAGCTCATGCTGAATGCTGCAAACATAAACTTTGTTGCTTTCTCCAACACGGCTCTTACTCCTGCTGCATCTGCGAACGGGCAGGTTTTTGCCCTGATCTCAATAGCTGTTGCGGCTGCGGAGATTGCAGTTGGGCTTGCAATCCTGCTCGTGCTGTGGAAGGCAAGCGATACCGTTGAAGTCAATGAAGTAGCGACTCTGAGGTGGTAAGGTGGCCCTCCTCATCCAGTCAGTCCCGGGTGACCCGGTCCTTTTCCTCGCTTCCTTTGTTGCCCTTGCACCCTTCATCGGGTTTGCCGTGATATCTGCAATTCCTGCATCGCGTGCGAGGCTCATAGAGTGGATTAGCGTGCTGTCCGTAGGCATATCGGCGGCTGTCTCGTTGCTGATACTGTACTTTGAGTTCATCGGCAACGGAGTCGGTGTCTACCCTGCAGCGTACCAGCAGCAGTTCAAGTTCCTGAACCTTGGCTCTGTCGGCGGTACGCCTGTGACTGTCAGCCTGGGCATATATGTCGACTGGCTCACCGTGGTAATGATTGCCGCTGTCTCTTTCGTAAGCCTGCTCATTGTGATATACAGTGTTGGGTACATGCATGCGGAGGGGCGCAGGAGGAAGAGATATTTTGGCGTCATCTCAATGTTCGTGGGTTCGATGCTCGGGCTCGTCCTGGCAAACAACCTCCTCGAGCTTTACATTTTCTGGGAACTCGTCGGCCTCGGCTCCTATCTGCTGATTGGTTTCTGGTATGAAAAACCGTCAGCCGCAAGGGCCGCGAAGAAGGCATTCATCGTTACACGCTTTGGTGACATGTTCCTCCTGTTCGGCATAGTCCTGCTTCTAAGTATAGGGGACCACACCCTCGCATATTCACAGCTGTTCTCAGCCTCATCGATAGGCAAGCTGAACGGTTCGGGCCTTCTCACAATTGCAACACTTGCGCTGTTTGGCGGCGCAATGGGCAAGAGCGCCCAGTTTCCGCTGCATGACTGGCTTGTTGATGCGATGGAGGGCCCCACGCCTGTATCTGCAATGATACATGGAGCCACGATGGTCAACGCAGGCGTTTACCTGGTAGCGAGGATGTACCCTCTTTTCACCCAGACTCCCTTCAGTTCCCTGTTTGTCGCTTTCATAGGTGCGTTCACTGCGCTCTTTGCTGCCACCATGGCCCTGGGCACATACGACATCAAGAGGGTACTCGCGTTCTCCACAATCAGCCAGCTTGGCTACATGTTCCTCGCACTTGGCGCAGGTGCCTACATACTGAGTTCCATCGGTCCGACCACCAATGGTGTGCCAAACTACTCGCTTGGTTATTCGGCAGGCATGTTCCATCTCGTAAACCAGGCGATATTCAAGGCACTGCTTTTCCTTGCAGCCGGCAGCGTGATGCACGCACTCGGCGGAATGCAGGACATGAGGCAGATGGGAGCGCTACGCTCGAAACTCAAGATAACTTCCATCACAATGCTTTTTGGTGCACTGTCGCTCGCAGGCATTTTGCCATTCAGCGGCTTTTTCAGCAAGGATGCGATACTGCAGTCGGCGCTCGCAGGATTCCCATACTCGTGGGTTTTCGTGATAATATGGCTCTTCGGCATTGCGGCAGCCTTCCTTACCGCCCTCTACATTTTCAGGCTCTGGTTCATGACATTCACCGGGCATTCGAGGGTGCCTGAAGAGGTGCACGTCCACGAGTCGCCTCCAGTCATGACATACCCACTGGTTGTCCTTGCAATACTCTCGCTGGCAGTCGGTTTCACGGTGCTGGGCGTCGCCGGCTTCGGCATGGCTGTCCATTACCCCGTGACTTTCCAGGCGGGTATCATTTCGGGGCAGACTCCGTACACTGAATTCAACGGCGTGCTCGGCCTGCTTGCAGATCCGTTCACCTACCTGTCGCTCGCGCTTGCCCTGGCGGGCCTGTTCATTGCCTATGCAATCTGGTACAGGGAAAGGAATTTGTCCGCATTCCTCTCAAAACCGTTCCCTCACGGCATTCAGAAGGTCCTTGCAGAGAGGTACTATTTCCCGCAGGCATACGACAAGCTGGGTATGTGGATAGGATACGGCATCGCCCGGGGCCTCGACTTCTTTGACAGGAAGGCGGTGGATGGTTTCATCAACGGTGTTGGAGCAGTATTCATTGGCGCTTCGCAGCGGCTGAGGAAATCGGAGACTGGTTTCGTGCAGAATTACGCTTCAGTGATCATAGCTGCAGTGGTCCTCATAGTGGCAATACTGCTGCTCTTCCCCGGAATGGGGGTGTGAAAAATGTTTCCTCTAATTTCCATGATGATACTCTTCCCATTCATCGGCTTCGCTCTTCTGATGGTGATGCCGGCCAGGGGCAACCTTAACAGACTCACCGCCGTATTCTTCAGCGGCATTTCGCTCGCTCTCGGCGCATACATGCTCATCGCCTTCAACTACGGTAATCCGGTAATGCAGATGACAGAGAGCTATACCTGGATAAACACAGCCTACTTCCCCATTACATTCTCTGTCGGCGTGGATGGCATAGGCCTGCCTATGGTATTCCTTTCAGTTCTGCTCAGCTTCCTCGTGGTCGTGTTCTCGTGGGATATCACCCACAGATCAAACCAGTATTTCGCAATGCTGATGCTGACAGAAGTTGGCGTCCTTGGCGTTTTCACAGTCACCAATTACTTCGTCTTCTACCTCTTCTGGGAAGCGGTCCTCATACCGATGTTCTTCATCATACTCATCTGGGGTTCGGCAAGGCGTGTCTACTCGGCAACCAAGTTCTTCATATACACTCACGCATCGAGCCTTGTTATGCTCCTCTCCTTCTTCGCCCTCTATTTCGAATACCACCAACTCAGCCCCACGCACGCATTCACATTCGACATGGTGGCAATCAACAAACTCTCACCGACCTTCCCCGCCTTCTTCCAGCTGATAGTGTTCATCGGCCTTTTCTTCGGATTCATTGTAAAAATGCCCGTCTTTCCATTCCATACATGGCTTCCAGACGCTCATACCGATGCGCCCACCGGTGGCAGCGTGCTGCTTGCCGGCCTGCTGATCAAGATGGGATCTTTCGGTATCATACGGATAGCCATACCCGCCCTTCCGCTCGGAGCAAAGATGATCGAGGACTGGATAGTGCTGCTGGCAGTGGTAAGCATACTCTATGGCGCCTGGGTAAGCATGGCACAGAAGGACATCAAGCGCATGATAGCCAACTCATCCATCAGCCACATGGGGCTAGTGCTGCTTGCCATTGCCGCCTCCGTGTTCACACTCAATGACACGAACGGGTGGTCCATGAACACGCTTGGTATTTCCGTGGCTGATTTCCAGATGTTCGCCCACGGGCTCATCACCTCCGTCCTCTTCATGTCAGCAGGTGTCATACAGCACCATACGGGGACAAGGGACATGGACAAGCTTAGCGGCCTCGGCAAACACATGCCTGTCCTGTCCACATTCATGATGGCCGGCTTTCTTGCATCGCTGGGTCTTCCCGGGATGGTGGGATTCGCGGCTGAATTCAGTGTATTCTATGTGACATATCTCAGCTTCAATGTGTACCTTATCATACCTATCCTGACAGTTGTCATAACTCTGGGTTACTACGTCTGGGCGCTCCAGCGTACCATATTCGGACCCGAGAGCGGCAAGCTCGACTATAGCCTTATTCACGACTCCAACTGGTTCGAGTTCCTGCCGATGGCCATTCTCATCATGGTGATAATTATATTCGGCATAATCCCGTGGGCAATACTCAATCCGATCAGTGGAAGCGTTGCTCACTGGTACTCCTTCCTGGGAGGTGTAACGGTATGATCGACTTCTATGCCTCAGGGATGTCCCCGATCATTGTGATGGTGGCCGGCGCCCTGTTAATAGCAGGCGTTTCGTTCTGGGCATCCAACAAGATACTTGCCTCAATATCGATCGCGACGATGCTTGTCACATTGGCACTTCTTTTCATGATACTGGGCAATGTTTTGCCAATACCACAGACCTTCCAGAACGTCCTGACAGAGGATGCATTCGCTGTTGTGTTTCAGCTCATATTCGTGTCCGTCGCCTTCCTTGCCGCCCTTTATTCCGTAAGGTATATCGAGCAGGACAGGAACCAGGGCGAGTACTACAGCCTTCTGATGCTTTCAGTGGTGGGCATGATGGTTGTGGCAGCATCGACGGATCTCATAACAATGTTTGTCGGCATAGCGCTCACAGGGCTCTCGAGCGCATCAATCACCGCCTTCAGGAAGCACGACAGGACTGGTGCGGAAGCAGCAATGAAGTTCTACATCATAAGCGCTCTTTCCGCGGGCCTTGCGCTTTACGGCATCTCGCTGAT
The DNA here is from genome assembly GCA_021817225.1 of Thermoplasmata archaeon. Taxonomy (GTDB): domain Archaea; phylum Thermoplasmatota; class Thermoplasmata; order Sysuiplasmatales; family Sysuiplasmataceae; genus JAJZXY01. The sequence goes on along the minus strand of JAKAVR010000023.1, from coordinate 4,498 downwards.
ATACGGACTTACACACTCCCTCCAGCTTTCTGCAGTCGGCCAGGCACTGAGCGGAGTGGGGCCCTCCAGCCCGGATTACGGCACGGCAATCCTTGCGGTGGTCCTGCTGGTCGCAGGCTTCGGTTTCGAGATAGCCATTGTTCCGTTCCACATGTGGGCTCCGGATGTGTACGAGGGTTCGCCGACGCCTGTATCAGGTGTCCTCACCTCCGGGTCAAAAAAAGTGGGCATAGCCGCGATCTTCAAGATATTCATGATAGCGCTGATAGGGCTGAGGGCGGAATGGGCACCCCTTTTTGCCGTCCTTGCAATACTGACAATGACTGTCGGAAACATAGCAGCGCTGAGGCAGGACAATGTCAAGAGGATGCTAGCCTATTCAAGCATCGGCCAGGCAGGGTATATGCTCATATCCCTCCCTGTTTTTGCCGCGGCGTACAGCGCGGGCCAGCCAAGGCTCGAGTACCTCTCGATTTCGTACGGCATCTTCCAGATACTCACACATTCAATTGCAACAGTGGGTGCGTTCGGGATAGTGGCAGTGATGTCAACAACACTGCTGGGCACCGACTACGACAGTTTCAGGGGACTGTTCAAGTCTAACAAGCTTCTTTCCATTTCAATGACTGTTTTCCTCTTCTCGCTTCTTGGAATGCCTCTTCTGGCGGGATTCGACAGCAAGCTGCTTATCTTCTCATCGGCTGTCGGCGGCTCTCTTGTCAGCGGTTACTCATGGCTCATTTGGCTGGCAATTTTTGGCATACTGAACAGCGCCGTTTCTCTGATATATTATGTGAGGCTGGTCCGGAACATATACACGGACGCGGACGTGCCCGCCCCGGCATACAGGGTCTCAAGGTTCGCGGCTGTTGCGATCATCGTGGCAGCCATAGCCATTGTAGTCATAGGCGTCTATCCGGGTCCATTCATAAATGCATGCAACCAGGCAGCTCAGGCGCTAATGGCCGAAATCTGAAGGTCGAATGTGTTAAATAGATAGAGCATTTTGGCAAATATTGAATGAGGTTGATTCACGTTGGCTGAAGGAGAAGAGACATCCAAGGCAGATTTTCACTTCATAGTTCACATGGCCAACACTGACCTGGACGGCAACAAGAAGTCAGTTGTGGCTCTGATGAAGATAAAGGGTCTTGGGAAGAGGGTCGCCGAAAAAGTGGCCGAAATGTCAGGGCTCGACAGGAACAAGAAGATAGGCTCATACAACGAGGAGAAATTCGCTGAAGTGGAGAGTGCCATTGCTTCCATTTCAAAGAACTTCCCCGAATGGATGGTCAACCGTCAGCGTGAATTTGAAACAGGTTCCAGCAGGCATGCGATCGGGACGGATGTCGATCTTGCAGTCAGGGAAGACATCAACAGAATGAAAATGATACGATGCTACAAGGGCATCAGGCATGAAACGGGCCAGAAGGTTCGTGGGCAGAGGACACGGTCCAACGGCAGGACTGGCCTTACAATGGGTGTCACAAGAGCAAGGGCCGCAGCACCGGGCGCCGCTCCCGAGGCGGGAGCCGCCGCTGCTCCGGCAGCCGCTGCAACAGCGGGCAAGGCTGCCGCGGCACCTTCGGCTAAACCGGCTGCAGGCAAACCGGCTGCAAAGGCAGAACCGGCCAAGGAAAAGTGAAAGCAGGGGTGTTTGAATGGGCGACCCGAAATTTCCAATCAGAAAGTATGACAGACCTTCCCATCCATGGGAAGGGGAGAGGATAAAGCGTGAAAGCAATCTTGTTTTCAAATACGGCCTGAAGAACAAGAAGGAACTCTGGAAAGTCCAGTCGTTCCTCAGGGAGATAAGGAGGCAGGCAAGAACGCTTCAGGCAAAGAACAGGACGGGCGACAAGCAGAGCTCAAAGGAGACGCAGGCGCTCATTCTCAAGTGCCAGAGGCTGGGACTTGTCCAGGAAACGGCTGACCTCAACGACCTTCTGCTCATTGGCCTCGAGGATCTTCTTTCCAGGAGACTGCAGACAGTTGCTTTCAAGAAGGGGATGGCTCACACAGTCACCCAGGCAAGACAGTTCATCGTCCACGGCCATGTCAACCTTGGCGGCAGGCGTTTCACAGTCCCGGGATATCTGCTCAGAAAGGGAGAGGATGAACTGGTGACATACAGCGAACTGTCCCCCCTTACAAGCGATATGCATCCGATGAGACCCGAACCGGGCTTCGTCGGTGTGCTGAAGGAGGCCAGGCAGGAAACAGAGGAGCAGGGCAGGCCGGGCCGCGGCGGACGCGGCGGGCGGGGCGGCCGGAGACCACCACTGAGGGGAGGACGGCGGCCGACGCAACCTCCATCAGCCGGGCGTCCTTCTCCAGTAGCTGCAAAGGGAGCCGAGCCATCGGGAGCGGATGCGCCGGCTGATTCGGGGAGTGAGTCGAAGTGAGCAAGATAGGCATCGCCAACATATATGCAAGTTATAACAACATACTGATAACCGTCACGGACATCACCGGTGCCGAGACTCTCGCAAAGTGCACCGGCGGGATGGTCGTCAAGGCAGCAAAGGACGAGTCGTCCCCCTACGCTGCAATGAGGGCGGCCGAAAGGGTTGCCGAGCAGATAAAGGAGAAGGGTGTGGACACAGTGCACGTCAGGGTGAGGGCGCCAGGAGGAAACAAGTCACCATCACCAGGACCAGGTGCCCAGGCTGCCATCAGGGCGCTTGCAAGGGCGGGTCTGAAGATTGGAAGGATTGAGGACGTTACCCCTGTCCCGCATGACGGAACAAAGAAGAAGGGCGGAAGACGCGGCCGGAGAATGTAGACGGGTGCATCGATGGACATTGAAATAAGGGAAATGAGGGAAAATTACGCCCGTTTCGTTGTTTCCGATGCAAGCCCTCAGCTTGTCAACGGTCTAAGACGGGTGCTCATATCGGACCTGCCAAAGATGGCAATACACAACGTTGAATTCCACCTCGGTCCCATCATGGGTGAGGATGGAAAGGAATTTGAAAGCGTTACTCCCCTGTTCGACGAGATGATAGCGCACAGGCTTGGCCTTGTGCCCCTGCCGACATACCTGGATGAGTTCAATTTCCGCGCAGAGTGCACATGCAAGGGCGAGGGATGTCCGAGCTGCACTGTCATGTATTCACTGAACAAGAAGGGTCCAAGCACTGTCTATTCAGGCGATCTCGAACCCCTTGGCAGCGACAAGTTCAGGGTCAAGGACGAGTTCATACCCATCGTGAAACTTGGCGCGAACCAGGCGATACTTGTTTATGCGACAGCCGAACTCGGGACTGGAAAGCAGCATGCGAAATTCCAGGCCGTGCAGGCACCGGGCTACAGGTATTACCCGAATATCAATTTCAACTACGACAAGCTTGACGTCGACAAGTTCGATGTGAGCTGCTGCCCCGTGAAGATACTCGAAAAGAAGGATGGCAGGATTGCTGTCACCGATGTCGAGAAATGCACTCTCTGCAAGGCATGCGTCGACGAAGGGTCGAAGGGAGCCGTGACCGTCACCGGGGATGACAGAAGGTTTGTCTTCCAGTTTGAAACAGATTCGTCTCTTTCAGCTTCGACAGCCCTTTCAAAGGCAGCCGAACTCCTTGAGAAGGGCTCTGCGGAGCTTGTCAAGGCGGTCTCAGCGCTTTGAGCCAGAGTCTACAGCAAGCACTATGTCCATCATGTCGGACGTGTTGATTGCAAGAGTGGCAACATCTCTGGCACTCCTGCTCCTTGCGTTGACTGCTATGCCCATTCCAGCCTGCCTGAATACCGCCGCATCGGAATCGCTGTCGCCCACGTGAACAACATTGGCTGGTACCACACCCTCGGCCCTGCAAATTTCACCCAGCCAGCCGATCTTGTCAGCATGCACATTCGGCGCCCTGCATATCCTTCCCTTCCTGACGGCCTGCCTTGAGCATCTGAATCCGTCCAGCCCGAAAGCTTCCTGATACCAGCTGCATACGTAGCCTGGATTGTGCGTGAGCAGGTAAGTCCTCATGCCCTCAGCTTTCAGCAATTGAATCCCCTTTGCTATGTTTTCGATAAGCGGTACTGTTTCCAGTATTTTCACGATTTCATCCGTGGTGGAGCCTGCCGCTATGTTGAGCAGATTGGAAAGGTGCTCATCCTCCCCTATCATGCCCGCCCTGTATCGGGCAGTTGTCGCAGCATAGTCGTCCAGCCTTCCGAGGGCGCTTGATATGTAGAACCATCCATGTCCAAGCGTAAGCGTCCCGTCAATGTCGAATGAAACAACTCTGTAGGCTGGCATCCGGCTATCACTCAAATTCAGTCAGCTTGACAAGCCTTGCGCCATCGCTTTCAAAAAGGCTGTCCATCGCCCTTTCAATCAGCTCAATGCGCTGTACCGTGTAAAGGGGCAGTTTGAACTGCTTAACTATCTCCTTTGTGACTTCGAGGTATTTCTTCACGCTTGCCTCGTGGACGGTAAGCGTGAGCTCATGGCCGCAGTAGCATGTGCCCTTCAGCGGTATCCTCCTGTACTTTGATCGGA
>JAKAVR010000022.1 GCA_021817225.1 Thermoplasmata archaeon | reverse complement strand
CCCTCGGATGGTTCACTGTAAATGCAGTTCTTGGTTCCTATGCGCTGAACCAGCTGACTGGAATTGGATCTGTGCCTTCAGCAGTCATACTGCTTGGGGCGATGGTCCTCATAGGCCTGTACGGCCACAACTTCATACATCAATTCGAAAAACTGATGGCTGTGATACTTGGCGTTTTCTTTCTCATTGCCACTGTTGTGATTGTTTCACATCTTCCTCAGATCGACAACTATGTGCCCTACGCAAACGCATCCAGTGCCGATTTTCTTCCGAACCTGGTTCTTCTTGCTGGAGCTGCACTGTCATACCTGATGAGCTGGGGACCATACGCCTCGGACTACTCAAGATATCTCAAAGCAGATACGCCTGTTCGCCGCTCTTTCACAAGCACCTTCCTCGGTGGATTCGTGGCATCCTTCTGGTTTGAGGCAATCGGTGCACTTGTTGCAGCCTATGTTTACGGCAACGTGCCCAACCCCGGCGGAGTATTCATAACAAATTCAGTCGGCCTGATACTTGGAGCGCTTGGAAGCGCTGGCCTCGCTGCCATTGTCCTTGGCACACTATCTGCAAATGCGCTGAATATCTACACAAGCGCTCTCTGCTCCCTGGTGCTTGACATAAAGGTGAAACGGTGGCTGGCTGTGGTGGTCGGCGGAATCATAGGTTCCGTGCTGACACTCGTATTTTACGTTAATTTCGTCTCATTCTACGAAGGATTTCTGCTCCTTCTCGACTACTGGGTCACGCCATGGCTCGCGATAATACTTATCGACTTCTTCATTTTCAGGCGGGTGAACTACACGGAGGTCTCAGCAGCGAGGCCATTCAACGGTCGCGCACTGTTGAGCTACCTGGTTGGCCTTGCCGCTTCAGTGCCGTTCATATCCTGGGTCGGCCCCTACAGTCTCCAGTTCACAGGCATTTTTTCGTCCGCTTACCTTGGTGGTGCGGACGTGAGCTACTACGTTGCCCTAGTTGTGACTTCTCTGGTGTACATAGGTCTGTCACGCCGGAAGCTACAGGTTGGGGGTCTGGGCAGCAAAGAGGCCGAACTCGCCTGAACAGGTTATTGCGGTGGAATCATTCCGGGCAGTCAATCAACCTGTGATAAGCCCTGCGGCACAGTGCATTCAAGCCTCCGGCCGGACAGAGAGCGCCGGGAGACTTGCCAATTTCCTGCGGCATCGGTTGCGGCTGTCGAACTCGATTGACACTCAGCGATGAAGGAAAAGTATAATATGCCGCTCAATTTCATGCAAATCAAGGTGCGCTAATTCATGGCTGATTTCAAAGCGGTGATAAATGACCCGAAGACTGGGCAGTCGTACCAGGTCGATGTCACGGGTCCGCAGACGTCTGCGCTGGTCGGAAAGAAGATCGGCGAGATGGTCGATGGCATTTACTTTAAGCTTCCAGGTTACAAGCTGGAGATAACAGGCGGTTCCGACAAGGACGGTTTTGTCATGAGGAAGGACCTGCCTGGCCAGCAGAGGGCAAAACTTCTTCTTTCTGGCGGTACAGGATACAGGCCGGCAAGAAAGGGGGCCAGGAAGAGAAAGACGGTCAGGGGAAACACCATTTCTCCATCGACCGTTCAGCTCAACCTGAAGGTTTCCACTCCCGGACCGACTCCCCTGACCGAGATTTTCCTGAAGAAGGAGAACAAGTAATGGGTGAGTCCAGACAGCCGGAGATCAACGTGGGTCTCGTCGGACATGTCGACCACGGCAAGACAAGTCTTGTAAGGGCCCTGTCCGGCGTATCCACCGACAGGCACTCTGAAGAAATCAAGAGGGGCATATCGATCAAACTGGGTTATGCCGATGCAACAATCTACAGGTGTGAGGGATGCGATGACCCCGAATGCTATGGCACGGACCCTGCCAGCATGAACTGCGAGAAGACCGAATTTGTAAGGTCAATATCCTTCGTGGATTCCCCCGGCCATGAGACGCTCATGGCCACGATGCTTTCCGGCGCAGCCATAATGGATGGCGCACTCCTTATTATCGCGGCAAATGAAAAGTGCCCTCAGCCACAGACCAAGGAGCATCTTATGGCCCTCGATGTCATAGGAGTCAAAAGGGTAATTGTGGTGCAGAACAAAATAGACATTGTGACGGAGCAGCAGGCTAGGACAAACTACGAGGAGATCAGGCAGTTTGTCAGGGGAACAGTTGCGGAGAACTGCCCCGTAGTGCCCATCAGCGCCCACCACAGCACAAACCTGGACTACCTTGTATGGGCGGTTCAGCACTCCATTCCCACACCGGAGAGGGATCTCACCAAATCATCCAGGATGTTCATTGCGCGTTCATTCGATGTAAATTCTCCAGGAACGCCGATAGACAAGCTGATAGGCGGAGTCATAGGCGGTTCCATTTCACAGGGAAAGATATCAATCGGTGATGAGCTCGAAATTGCACCGGGCCGCAGGGTAGAGAGCGGCGGAAAGACAACTTGGCAGCCTCTTTTCTCCACAGTCACATCAATCCAGTCCGGGAAGAGCAGGTTCGAGACAGCCGGTCCAGGGGGGCTCATAGCCGTGGGAACAAAGCTTGACCCTGCCATGACCAAGTCCGACAGCCTCGTAGGGAAGATAGCAGGCAAGCCTGGCACGCTGCCGCAGGTGATGGGTGCATTTTCAATGGAAACACATCTGCTCGAGAGAGTGGTGGGAAGCGTCGAGGAGCAGAAAGTGGAGAACATAAAGACAAACGAACCGCTCATGCTAAATGTCGGGACGTCGACGACGGTGGGTCTTGTCACAAGCGCCAGAAAGGACAGCTGCGACGTCAACCTGAAGATACCGCTCTGCATAGAGCCTGGACAACGGGTGGCCATTTCCAGAAGGCTGGCCGGTAAGTGGAGGCTCATCGGCTTCGGCATTGCCCAATGATCGGCAATGACACAGACCATTGTAGTGGATACAAGCGCCATTCTTTCAATATTCGAGGAAAGAGTCAGTCTTGAGGGACAGCTGAGGGAACTCGTAGGCGAGACAAACATAGTTGTACCATCAGCCGTCAGGGAGGAGCTTTCCGCAATTGACAGTGTGGAATCGCGGTCTGCGGCGGCCCTGGCATCCAAATACGGGACCTGGTCATGCACGGAGCGCGGAGACGAAGGGGTCATAGAGTCGGCTGTGAAAATGAACGCATTTGCTGTTGTCACAAACGACTCAATTCTGGCAGGGAGACTCGTTCGCATGGGAATCAGGGTCATCAGGATGAAAGGCAGGAAGAAGTTCGGATTCTACAAATCGGATGAAGTGCAGTAATAATTTATCACTCTACCACCATAGCACTTCGGTTCTGGGTGACAATGAAAGGGGACCATGTTGGCACGCTAAAGCAGCTCGCGATAATGGGTGCACTGAACTCATTTGCAGAGATAACCACAAGGATGCTCGGGGAGTCCCTGGGCATAAGCCAGCAGGCTGCATCAAAGGAGATACTGAAACTTGCTGAAAAGAAGCTTGTGGAGCGGCAGATAGGACAGAAGGGTCAGAGGCTCACGATAACAAAGGCTGGCCATGAAATGCTCAAGAGGGAATATCTTGAATACAAGCTGCTCTTCGAACCAACGAAGAACATGCAGATACACGGGAGCGTTTTCAGCGGGCTGGGCGAAGGCAGATACTACATATCCCAGGCGAGATACAAGCAGCAGTTTGCAAAAAAACTGATGTTCGCGCCGTTCGAGGGGACGCTCAATATACGCGTGACGGCATCCGATATGCCACTCTTCGAGACGCTCACATTCTCCGAGGGCATAAGGATTGATGGATTCGTGAGCAAGGGAAGAACTTTCGGCGATGTGAAATGCTTCCTTGCGATGCTCCAGGGCATAGAGTGTTCGGTCATAATCCCGGTCAGGACTCACTACACCGACGTTATGGAAGTAATAGCCAGCAGGCACCTGAGATCCGCCCTGTCGCTCAAGGACGGGGATATGGTGGAGCTTGACATATCGCTTGAATGACTCAGAATTTTGATACGATGTAGTCGAAGGCCGAGTCGAATATGAGCCTTCCGTCACCATGCATGTCTCCGGAGAGATCTCCCCTGGTCCAGTCTGAATGAAGGTAACGCCAGTACGTCCTCTCAGGGTGTGGCATCATACCGAGCACTGAGCCCGTGTCGTCTGTGATGCCTGCGATGTTGTAGACACTGCCGTTCGGGTTCCAGGGATAGCCTGCGAAATTCCCCTTGTCGTCAACATACCTGAACACAATTTCGTCAAACTCCTCAAGCTTCGCGACCCATTCGTCAGACTTGCCTGGAGGGAATGTGAGCTTCCCCTCGCCGTGCGCTGTCGGGACAGAAAGCAGAGTGCCCGTCGGTATCTTCCTTGTAAACACGCAGTGACCGCGGTTGACGTTCTTGAGATATGCCGGCCTGCATTCATACCTTGTCGAGAGATTTGTGGCGAGTGCAGCCCGGGGAAGCATTTCACCCTTCTCCCCGCCCGAGGGGAGTATGCCAAGCTCGACAAGAATCTGGAAGCCGTTGCATATGCCAAGCACCGGACGCCCCTCGTCGATGAAATTAATGAACTCGCGCCCTATCGAGCTCTTTATCCTTGAGGCGAACATCGCCCCGGCCCTCACATAGTCGCCGGATGAAAAACCGCCCGGAATTATAATCATGTGATAATCCTGGAGCGATCTTCTCATTGCAGGGGAGCATCTTCCCTCCAGCTGCTTGAGGTGTATTATCTCCGCCCTGACGCCCGATCCCTTCGCCGCGGCCGCAGCCTCCTCGGCCATGTTTGTCCCCTCAATCCGGAGGACTGCAACCTTAATGTCGGATATTTTCAAGAGGAACCCATCCTCCTCCATATCGGGGATTCCCAGAGCTTCCTGAGGTAATCCACCTCCTGGCTGTACTTCACGCTCCCATTGTCCATGACTGTGATTTTTGAACTGCCCGTGGTGCCCAGAAGCTGGGCATGCTGACCGAAGATTGAGACTATCTTTTCACTGTTCTTCGGAAGTACCTCTATCAACCATCTCGTGGGAGCCTCCGAGAAAAGCTTCGCCCTGACGTCACCACGGCCCAGGTCGGTGGTATCTATAAGAACGCCAGTGTCTCCACCGAATGACATCTCTGCGGCACATGCGAGGAGGCCGCCCTGAGAGATGTCATGGCACGACAGAATGATGCCTGAGGAGATTGCTTTGCTCAGCTGCGATGAAAGAGAACTGAGCCTCTTGATATCCACCGGGGCGTAGTCGACATCGCCCGTCCTGTAGATTCTTGACAGCTCGGAACATCCGAGCCTGTTGTCCTGCTTACCGATCATGTAGATGTAGCTCCCATCCCTCTTGATGTCCGCTGTCACCGCCTTCCTCACATCCTTGAGCAAACCCACACCCAAGAGCGAAAGCGTCGGAAGGATTGGTCCTCTCTCACCGTCGTTATAGAAGCTCACGTTTCCCGATGGAACGGCTATGTTCAGCTGGGCAGCTGTGTCAGCCATCCCCCTCACCGCCTCATAGAACTCCCACATGACCTGTGGCCTTTCCGGGTTGCCGAAGTTCAGGCAGTTGGTCGCCGAGTCCGGCCTGGCACCCACCGAAGTCAGCTGCCTGCAGAGTTCGTCAACCGCCAAAACAGCGCCCTGGTAGGGGTCGACAGCCGAGAGCCAGGGCTGGGAGGCAACGGACACAGCCAGTCCCTTCCAGCTGTCATCCAGCGGCTTGATTACCGCTGCATCACCGTGAGTCAGGTGGCCCGGGATTCCCTGCAGGGGCTTGATCACTGTCCTTCCGCCCACTTCATAATCATACATGTGGACAATCCAGTCCCTGCTCGACATGTTAGTGTCCGAAAGCATTCTCTCAACCATGACTTCCAGCTCGTCAAGCATGTCAATTGGTTTCACCTTCTGGCGTTCAAGCTTCCTCTTCTGCATTGGCCTGTTGTATTCAGGTGACTTGACTGAGAACGACGAGTCGAGCTCGACAATTTTCTTCCCGAGGTGTGTCACGACTATCTTTCCACCCGATTCCACCTTTCCGATCCTGGCAGCCGTAACATCCCAGAAATCGAAAACCTCAAGCACCCGGGCGAGATTCTTCTCAGTTACCGAAAGAAGCATTCTCTCCTGCGACTCTGAAACCCATATCTCCCACGGGAGCATACCCTTCTCCCTCAAGGGCACGCTGTCTATGTCTATGACAGCCGAGAATTTTCCGGATGAAGCCATCTCCCCTACAACTGCAGACAGTCCGCCTCCCCCGAGATCCTTCATTGAATCAATCACGCCCTCGTTTGTCAGCTGCAGCACCGCGTTTATCAACGGTTCCTTGGTGATCGGGTCACCGAGCTGTACCGCCCCCCTGCCGCTCTCGTGCGAAGTTGCAGTAAGTATCTGGGATGCGAAGTTGACACCGTGTATCCCGTCCCTTCCCGTCAGTCCCCCGGCAATGACGATTGCATTCCCCTTCCGCTTGAATGAATTGGAAACGATATTCTTCTTGGTCCCGAAACCCACACAGCCCGCATTCACAACACAGCTTGAGAGGTACCTGTCATCAAACCATACACCTCCGGTTACTGTCGGGACGCCTATCCTGTTGCCATAGTCCCTTATCCCTGCGACAACACCTGCAAAAAGGTACTTGGGATGCTTCTCTCCCGGTGAAAGCTCCTTCAGCGATGTGTCGAGGTCACCGAAGTAGAGAGGGTCGGCAAGAGCAATCGGTTTAGTGCCCATGCAGAGTATATCCCTCACGATGCCGCCTATTCCGGTTCCCGCACCGCCGTATGGCTCTATTGCGCTTGGATGGTTGTGGCTTTCCATCTTCAGAGAATAGACATGCTTCTCGTCAAATTCCATCACACCTGCATCACCTGTTGCAAATGCCCTCTTTCCGAGTGGAAATACAAACCTCCGCAGTACGGGTTTCGAAGTCTTGTAGCTGCAATGCTCGCTCCATGCCTGCGCGATGGAGTGGAGTTCGATGTCCGTGGGGTCCCTGCCAATTTTCTTGAAATATGACTGAATGCGCTTCATTTCGTCCGCTGTCATTCCAAGTTTCATTGTTTCATCAATTTGCAACAGTTCCCTTTCGGTCGCGAGCGAAATATTCACGGTGAGGACGTCGGGTATTCCGCCCTGGACAAATGAAGTACTGACCATCCGAATCACCCTTCCCTCATTGTTCATCAATCAGCCGATAGGTGTAATTGTGGATTGCCGGGTTCGCAAGGAGTCTCCTGCACATTTCCTCGACTTCCCTGATTGCAGTCTCCCCGCTCCCCTCCATGGAAATTGTATACAGCTTCGAGAAAGAAACATGCTTTAAATCGTCGAAACCAAGAAGCTGAAGCGTCTTCTTTGTGTTTTCCCCCTCAGGGTCCACAATACCTTCCTTCAAAGTTATGCGTACCTCAAACACAGGCATTTTTATCCGGCAGTTCTGGAATGTAAATCTGTATTTAAATGAGTATCACCAGCAGGCTCGGGGCATGGGGTCACAACAGTTCAGATTACCAGCTCATTACCCTCTTTTTCGACAAACCGCTTGTGCCTTACAATCAGCATTATGGCAAGTGAAGCAATGCCGAATGTGTCGAGAGCGAGCCATATTGCAACGTTGCTTCCGAAGAAAAGATAGAGGAAGAATGAGCCCACTGCGGGACCAAGTGCCCTCCCGGCCGAATTTGCCATGCCGTTGAAGGCCATGTATCGTCCCACCCTGTCCACAGGAGCTATGCGCGACACGATGCTCGTCACAGAAGGGGTGGTCAGATTCTCTCCCGTGGTGATGATGGCCATATCGAACATCAGTGCTGTGAGGCTTGTGGAAAATGCGGCAAGGAGATATCCTGCGATGTAGAATAGCATCCCGACGATGACGGCGTCAACTTCCCTGTATCTCGAGACGATTGATGTCATTGGAAGCTGACCGAGGACGACAACAATTCCGTTCACCATGAAAATGTAGCCAATGTCGCGGCTCAGGACATGAACCTTCAAAACGGCGTAGAGAGGGAGCGTCACTGAAAACTGAGAAGTGAGTATCATGAGGAGAAGGGTCCCTGCCGAAAAGTATATCAGTGCCTTGTCCAAAACAAAGAAATCGGAAAGCATGCTCGCCCTTGTTGACTGTTCTCTCCTGATCGAAGTTTCGGCCAGGAAGGCGAGTATGAGCGTGAACTGAATAACAAACGATATTTCAACCAAGACGAAAATCCAGATGACTCCCGCATCGAATATCTGCGACCCAATCAGCGGCCCCACTGCCCATCCCACATTGGCCAGAATCCTGTATATCGCATACCCTTTCTCCCTGTTTGCACTACTTGTGACATCGGCAACTGCCGCGGTTGCCGCGGGAAAGAGAAAACCTCCCGAGAGAGATGTGGCAACGAATAGGACCGATATTATTAAGACTGAAAAATGGAACAGAAGGCCGAGTATTATGGAGAGGTAGACTACAAGTCCGATGCTGCTTCCGAGCATCATTGTCCTCTTCCTTCCGGAAAAATCAGTCATGTGCCCTCCTATTATCTGGCATCCGGTGGAAGAAATCGCGAGTGCGCCAAAGATCACACCAACCAGGTACACGGGCACCCCCAAATCGGTGTTGAAGAATATGGCCATGAAGGGCCATGTCGATCCGAAGCCGATGGATCTTATCATGACGATGAAGCCAACAGACCACAGCGGTTTGTTGTCTAAGAGAAGGGAGTTCTTCAATCTCTGATAGTTCATGGGCTCGTCCCCACCGGGGTGCATGAAAAGATAGAATATTGACACGGAAAGCTGCTTGAACTGAATGTGAACATCGGGTTGTGCGCCGTGTCAGCAACGACCCGTTCGCCGATAAGTAGATTGCGATGTGTGCTTAGGCGGATTTCATATTGTATGGACGACGGCAATTATCCCTGAAATGACAAACTGAACAGCCAGTGCGGCAAGGAGAATGCCCTCGATCCTGGAGAAGGCCATTGCACCCATTCTTCCAAGCCTGTTGAACAGTGGAGCGGAGTACACAAGCGCCACATATGAACTTACGACAGTGACAAGAATCGCAATCATGACAAAGAACTCATTGACAATTGAGTGCGCTTCACCTGAGAAAATGATCACGGTGGTTATGGCGCCCGGGCCCGCAAACAAAGGAATGCCGAGCGGGACGATACCGATGGATTCGCGCTCGAGTGCCTCCTTGTTTTCCGCCTGTGATGACTTTGACTTGGGCGTCTCGCCATGCAGCATCGAAAAGGATGTTGAGAAAAGGAGTATGCCGCCTGCTATCTCGAAGGCGGGAAGTGATATGCCATATACCGCAAAAATTACCGAACCCAGAAGGCCAAACAGTATCAGTGCTCCGAGGGTCACCCACACTATCTTCATAATGACACCCCGCCTTGTCTTGTTATCGTAGTCCAAAGTCAGCGAATAGAATATCGGAACATTGCCAATAGGATTCACAACTACAAAAACTGAAGCGATCGCTGCGACAAGAAAATTAAAATCGACCATCGCAAATCTCTCTGGTTCAGTTCAGAGTGATTGTGTAGTAACTATTTATCAGCATTCACCTTTCTGAATAAGGATACATATCCTGTATGCCCGGGTCCTTCGAAGCTGTGCCTGGTTGCACCAGGAGACACGTTTATCCTGCGCATTATGAGCTCGAAACTGAGTTCATGCGTAAAAGACTTCGAAATCGCCTCTGTTACAGTCCGTTCGATCTGGTTGACGGTGGGTGAATATGAAGCAAGCATGCAACCGGGCTTGAGGGCGGACCAGCATGCATCGAGCGCATTCCACGGATCCGGTATGTCCATGCAGGCTGCGTCGGCAAATGAAACTCCCATATGCTTTCGAGCATCCGCAAGAACGGGATACCATGAACCCCCAAGTCCAAATCTCTCAATGTTTGAGCCTGCAAGCCGCAGGTGCTCCAGTCTGTTGTCTACCGTCATGACAGACCCCTTGGACCCTACCCCTTGGAGAAGTAGAAGCGATAGCGAGCCCGAGCCTGCACCCAGTTCGAGCACGGTTGAACCGCAGCGCAGGTCAATGAAATGGGCAATCAGTGCACCATCCTTTTCAGTTATCACCTGTGGCCCCCGTTCAAGGGAGAGCATCATGTCGCTAAGGGTCGGCCTCAGAAGTGTAAATTTCCTGCCTGCAATTGACACCCTGCTGCCCGGCTCAATACTGGACAGGATGTCTCTGTCCAATACGCCAAGGCCCAGCACCCTGGTGATGCCGTTGCCTTCGGGAACAAGGTATCTTCGACCGCCGCCATCCACAAGCATCAAGCAGCCCATTGGACAAACCTGAAGTAAAGAGTGTCCGGTATATCATTAATACTCCTTTCGGTTGCCATGCTTTGGAGTTTTGATCCTCCGTCATGGACAGCATAAAAGGGAAGCGAAGCAACAGGCGGAAGAAGGAGTCATGGCACACGTTTTTTAACCTCTACTTATTACCAGCGCCGTGAATTCCTCATGGCCATGTTAAACAACTACATAACCAAGGAGACGTCGCGTGCAAAATCAAGGAAGGATGTTCCGAAGGATGAAATGAACGCTGTGCTTGATCACGCACTCAAATATCTCAGATATGACAGGAAACTGGTCTGGGATGCAAATATCAACGGCATAGTGGTGAGGTATACAGGGAACAGCCAGCATCAGTATGATTTCTGGACTGAAAACTGGTGGCCCGCTCCAAACAATTCCACTTCGCTTCCTCATGCTTTTGTTTATTCCATTACAGGCGTTCCGAACATGGAGGCGCAGGCAATGTACAGCCCCGAGCTAAACACCGCCCTCTTCATAAACACCGAATACTACGGACAGGCGAAGAGCTGGGCACTTGGGATGGCTGCGGCCATACTTGAGAGACATTACAACACCCACTCAATTCACGGTGCATGTGCCGAGCTGGAGGGCAAGGGAGTCGTTATTGTTGCACCGACAGGCACGGGGAAGACAACTCAGGTTAACCAGCTTTTCCAGGAAACAAACGGAAAAGTTGTAGGTGATGACTGGGTTTACATACAGCACCCTCCCGGGATGAAGAACGGTGAGGGCCACAGATTCTTCGTAAAGCAGCCCGAGAGAAGGCTTTACATAAGGTCAGAAAATGAAGAAAACGAGCCCTGGCTCAGACCGATACTTGACGGATGTAAATGTGAAAACGTTGTTGTCAGAAAGGAGGACTGCCAAAACACAATCTGCTGGGACAAGTGCTCCGCAGGAGAGAGGAAATGCGTTTTTGACGAGGGAAGAAACTGGTGCTTCTATGCTTTTGGCAACTCGAGGGCGCTTCTTCCGAGAGAGTGGATGAAGGGAGAGGGAAAAGTAGGAGACTTTGCAGAACTCAACCTTCTCGTGCTGCTGAGGCGGGATACAACATCCCCGGCGCAGGTCAACCTTGACGCAGACCAGGCAATAGAAGTCCTGAAGGAAGGCACCTACATGATCAGACCAGGGTCTGGTCCAAAGGAGAAATGGGGAACAATGGCGCAAGAGCCATGGTACAACCCATACCTGCTTGTGAGGGATGACAAGAAGCAGGAGGATTTCTTCAGGAGAGAAGTGGAATCGTCGAGGTGCGTACTGCTCAACACCGGCGTTGAGAGCATCACGCAGACGCACGACAGGATCGTGAAAGAACTCAGAGCTTCAGAATGAACCTGGAGCAGTGACTGGTTTTATCAGCTGGCCACATCTCAGGCATTTCACATCATAATAGGAAACGGCCGTGCTGCATCTGGGGCAACGCGGCAAACCCTGGGAAATATGAGCTGTTTCGAAATCGCTGACGGTGGAGGCATTGACCGATACAGCAGCCCTGTCTGTATGAGCTTGCTTCCCGCCCGCTTTGGCCGGACTGTCATCCACATGCCTCAGTTCATAGGGAGGCACGCTGGATCCGTTAGTTCTTATGCCTAAGACCCTAGAGCGGATTAGATAAGCCATGAGCCCCAATGGACCGAAGAGAAGCGAGGCGACAGACCATGCGCGTGAAAACGCCAGCATCCACGAATCGTGGTAAGTCCAGATGGCTAGACCCACCGAAATGACCAACCATGCAGCTATTGCAATTTCCAAAATCGAGAGCATCCCAGACCCTGTAAAAGAAATAATTTACTCTTTATTTAATAGTATCTGAAAAGCCGACGATTGTCAGACACGGTCGTACTTCAGCTGCCATGTGCACAGAGTTTAGCACGTGGATTGTTCTCATGCAGGCGTACGGGTGACAAACAGCAAGATTAAGACAACATGCAGGATCAATTTTACCAGAGAGATATCATGGGAAGAAAAATCGTAATCATGGGGGCTGCAGGAAGGGATTTTCACGATTTCAATACGTACTACAGGGACAATCCCGAATTCGAGGTTGTCGCATTCACAGCAACACAGATACCGAACATAGAAAACAGAACGTATCCGCCGCATCTCGCGGGAAGGCTCTATCCCGGAGGCATACCCATCTACCCGGAATCAAAGCTTCCCGAGCTGATAAGGGGAAAGGCGGTGCAGGAGGTGGTCTTTGCATACAGCGACATACCGCATGAAGAGGTAATGCACAAGGCTTCCATTGTCCTTTCGAATGAGGCAGATTTCACTCTCTTGGGGAACCGCAGCATAAGGCTCAGGTCCACGAAACCAGTTGTATCGGTGCTCGCAGTAAGAACCGGGTCGGGGAAGAGCCAGACGACGAGGCGTGTTGCTGCCATATTCAAGGAAATGGGAAAAAAGGTGGCAGTGATAAGGCATCCAATGCCCTATGGCGATCTTCTTGCCGAAGAGGTTGAGAGATTTGAGACATATGACGACCTGGACCGGTATCACACAACGATTGAGGAAAGGGAGGAATACGAACCGCACATAGACAGCGGCACAGTCGTCTTTGCGGGAGTGGATTATGAGAAGATTCTTCGGGAAGCTGAAAAGGAGGCGGACATTATTATCTGGGACGGTGGCAACAACGATTTCTCATTCTATCATTCAGACCTGGAGATTGTTGTCGCCGATCCTTTCAGGCCCGGGCATGAACTCCTTTATCACCCGGGGGAAGTGAATTTCAGAAGTGCCGATGTGATTATAATAAACAAGGTGGACACGGCGAGAAAGGAAGATGTTGAGAAAGTAAGGAAGAACGCAGAACTCGTGAACAGCTCTGCCACAGTGATAGAATGCGCATCCCCGATATCAATGGATGATGGAATTGAACTGAAGGGGAAGAGGGTCATAGCGATAGACGATGGGCCAACATTGACACACGGCGGGATGAAGTACGGAGCAGGTTACATCGCAGCTCAGAGGGCCGGAGCGGTGATTGTTGATCCGAGACCTTATGCAGTTGAGAGCATACGGGATGTGTACAGAAGGTTCACGCACCTGTCCAACGTCCTCCCGGCGATGGGGTACAGCGAGAAGCAGATTATGGACCTTCAGGAGACAATCAACAGGGCGGATTGTGATGCTGTTGTGACCGGAACGCCGATAGACATCCGCAGGCTGATAAAAACAACCAAGCCAATTGTGCACTGCAGGTACGAGCTCTCGGAGCTGACCAAACCGGGTTTGAAGGAAATTCTGGCCGAATTCTGGGATGAACGGTAGATCAATAAACTGCGCCCGCACTCAATTTTCCCAAAGTCTTAAAGCTATAGTAGCACAATAGTAGTCAAACTGCAAAACTAAAGGATGTCAGAAGGCGAATAGGTTGACAGACAAGGATATAACAATAAGACTCGGCGCTGCTGCAGGTGACGGGATACAGAGCGCGGGGGAGATACTCACCAGAATGCTTTCCATGAGCGGCCAGTATGTTTGCACATACAATGGAAACCAGTCATTGATAAGAGGAGGACATGTCTGGTTTCACATACACGCCGGAAACTGGAGGGTAACATCTCTTGGCAACGGCATCGACTACATGCTTGCATTGAACCAGATTGCATTCGACGAACACATAGGGAAGATAAACCAGGGAGGGGCGATAATATTCGACCCCAAGACAGTAAAGGCTGGGACTATACCGGCGGGCGTAACGCCCATAAGGCTTCCCCTGACAGAGATAGCGCTGAAATACGACAAGAGACCGTTGATGAAGAACACGGTTGGAATCGGCGCCCTTGCTGCCTTGCTAGGCATTGACAGGAAGGAAATAGGTGAAGTTATACAACTCCAGTTCGGCTCGAAGGGAAAGCAGATTGTTGAAGGGAACGTCAATGCAGCGCTGGAAGGCTATGGCCTCGCCGCGAAATCCTTTGTACCGACCAAGTCCCTTGAATTTGATTACAGCAAGAAGAGAATGTTCACTCACGCCGATTTTGCCCTTGCGGCAGGAGCGGTAAACGCGGGGTGCAAGTTCTATGCGGCATACCCCATGTCTCCCGCCAGTCCGATTCTGCACTACATGGCGATAAATGCAGAGAAGATGGGCATCTCGGTTCTGCTCGCGGAAGATGAGATTGCAGCGATGTGTGCCACCATAGGCGCAGCATATGCAGGAGCAAGGGCCATGTGCGCGACAAGCGGGGGCGGTTTCGCGCTCATGCAGGAAGCACTTGGAATGGCAGCTATGAACGAGACACCCATAGTCGTTGTGGACGTCATGAGGGCGGGACCAAGCACTGGTCTTCCCACGAAGACATCTCAGGGCGACCTGAACATGATGCTGGGTATCTCCCAGGACGATTTTCCGAGAGTAATCATTGCGCCCAGGAATTCCGAGGAGACATTCAACACCATGGGAAGGGCGTTCAACATTGCAGAGAAATGGCAGGTGCCTGTTATCGTACTCCTTGACTTCGGGATAGGTGACGGCGGTTATTCTACCGTCGACAATCTCGACTTCGAAGAGCCGATTGACAGGGGCAAGCTTCTTACAGAGGTTGGCGACGAGGGAACCTGGTTCAAGCGTTATGAGCTCACAGATGACAACGTTTCGCCGAGGGTCCTTCCAGGAACGCCAAATGGCATGTTCGTTGCCAAGACCGATGAGCATGATGAATACGGGCACGACCTGAGCGATGTGGAGGCGGGGCTCCAGCACGCGGTGGAGAAGAGAGTCGAAATGATGAACAAGAGGATGGGCAAACTTACCGGCATCGCCGTGGAGATGAATCTTCCTGAAGTGGCCGGGCCGGCAGATGCGGATGTCACTCTTGTAAGCTGGGGAAGCACCTCCAATCCAATCAGGGAGGCGATGAGACAGCTCTGGGCTGAAGGGGTCAAGGTGAATTCTGTTGAATTCTGCGATCTTTTCCCGCTCAGGTGGAAAGAGGTAGCCAAAATGCTTAGGAAGGCAAGGCACCTGATTGATGTTGAATCCAACTACACTGCACAGATGGCGGGCCTGATAGCAAGGGAGACGGGCATAATGATTGAAGACAGGCTGCTTACATACAGCGGTGAGCCGCTGGAACCGGCAGAGGTAGTGGAAAAGGTCAAGAATGTTTTGAAAAAGGAGATTGGTGTAAGTGTTAGAAACAAAGCTCTATGAAAGTGACATAAGACCTGACTGGTGCCCCGGCTGCGGCGACTTTGGGGCGCTTTCCGCGGTGAAGAATGCTCTCGCATCCCTGGAAATAGAGCCGCACAATGTCCTCATTTCATCCGGAATCGGATGCGCATCCAACTTCCCGGGTTTCATCAGAACATACGGCCATCATGGCCTTCACGGAAGGCCTCTTCCAGTGGCGGTTGGGGCAAAGTTGGCAAATCCATCGCTCACTGTTCTGGCAATAGCGGGTGACGGCGATGAATATGGCATAGGGTTCAACCATGTGGTGCACACCGCCAGGAGAAACCACGATGTCAAGCTCCTTGTTCTCAACAACGAAGTATACGGCCTTACAACCGGCCAGCTTTCTCCAACATCGGTTTTCGGCCAGCGGACAAAGACAACTCCCTATGGGAGCTCAATTTACCCGCTCAATCCGCTTTCAACGCTGCTCGGTGTTGGCGCGACCTTTGTCGCAAGAGGCTTTTCGGGCCAGGTGAAGCAGCTCTCCGAATTGATACAGGCAGCGATAAAGCACAGGGGTTTCTCCATTGTCGATATACTGAGTCCCTGTGTCACATGGAACGACATTTATGACAACGTCAGGTCGCGGATGTATTCACTTGACACTGTCAGCCACGACAGGACGAACCTGCATGCAGCGTTGGACAGGTCAAAGGAAACTGAGAAAATACCTCTTGGGATATTCTTCCAGAACGAGGACAGCCCCTCGTTTGATGAACTGCTTCACAAGACGGTCAATAACAGGTTCCCTGTGAACGAAGTGAAGCACATGACCGAAGAAGAGAAGAAAGTCGCAATTTCCATCTTCAGCTGAAGTGCAGGATTGGACTCAACGGACCATCGGTGGCAATGAGCGGTACTTACGGCAATTTCAGAGGAGCAATCCTTGACTTTGACATGACAATTGTGAATCTCTTCGACTCGGTCGAAATATTCGAACTAAGGCGCGAGCTCAGGGAAGTGCTGGCCGGAAACGGTTTCAGGACTGGCAGCATGCGTGGCCTGCCAATCGGACTGCTCCGCGATGCATACTCAAACGACTCAGGGAAGGAGGACTCAAGGACGGAGAGATGGCTGAAAGCCTCCGAGACGGTCTGCAGGTATGAGATGGACGCTGCGGGGAAAGCGATTCTTACCGGAGATACAGTGGAATTCCTGAAGGGGCTGAAGTCGGAGGGATTGAAGATATCCGTTGTCAGTTCCAACTGTGAAGCAGCAATCGAAAGCTGTTTTTCAAGATTCGGAATATCAGGATATTTCGACTGCGTCATAGGGAGAAATGCAGTCATGTGGGACATGAAACCATCCACCGCATGCGTTGACATTGCCCTCAAGAGCACTGGATTGAGACGCAACGAATGCTTCGGCCTCGGAGACTCTGCAGATGACATTATTTCTTTCAGGAACGCCGGCATCTGTCCGGTCGGAATATCCGGCGGCGTTTCAACCAGGCAGGAACTGATTGAGGCAGGAGCGATGGCGGTTGTCAACCGGCTCGCAGAAGTCCCTGGCGAACTGCATCACATCACGAGATACACTTCATCTGTATCTGAATCGTAGCGCAGGACCTCGGCATACCTGGCCCAGTTCAGGAGAACAAGAAACAACTCTTCGGGGTGGAGAGATTTCATTGCCATCGACAGATACCTTGTGAACTCCTCTTTGCTCATCTTGAGGTCCTCAGTCTGGCGCAGCGTCTTTATCAGCTTGGAAACGCTGTCAATGCGGAGCATCTGGTCCCTCAGGATGTCTTTCCTCGACTGAATATCTGACTTCAGGAAAGTCCTTCCCTTCTCAGTCAGTTTTATGTCACCATCCGGAGTGGATACAAAGCCAAGCATTTCTGCCCCTTCAATGGCTGGAAATATCTCGTCAAGCTCCAGGTCAAAATCGTCGGCAAGAACAGAGGCGTCCACGCTGCCGGAAAAATCATTTACAGCTTCCAGGAGTCCTATGATCTCGCTGACTCCTGCATGTGGATTGGCCAATTTCTCTTTACCTCAGGCCTTCTTAACATACAGGCGGTCTTTTTTAACACTTTCGTCACCAGGGACTTTCGTAAAGATTATAAATGGAGACGGAAGGCTCAGAAAACTGCTCTGGCAGGCAGCACGTAAGCGTTTATATTTCAGCAGCTGGATTCGGTGCCGTTGAGCAAGAGCACCGAATGGGTCGAACCAAAGATACGGGAAAGAATCATACTGCACATTTACCATAGCCTGAAAAGAAACGATGGGAAGGCTGTTACGGCGGTGTTGTCACAATCCGGTATTGCAGACGGGTTGAACATAACCAGGGCGCATGCCGCCATCGAGCTTGAAAGGGGCTCGGAAAAGGGTATTTTCTACTCACAGAAAGCAAAGATGAAGAACAGCAGAAGGGAGATCAATGTCTACCTGCTTACATCGGCAGGAGTAGAGGTTGCCAGGAAACTCGACGAACAGCAGCTGTCTGAAGAAATTGTGGAAGATGCGATCTCGCGGCCGTCAAAGCACGCTCCCGCCAGAGTTCTGGGCGAGCTGGGGGATAGGGAGATTGCGCTGCTTTGCGCTTTGAGAATCCATGGCCCTCTTGAATCGAAATATCTCCCGCAGCAGGGCAGAATCCCATTTGTGATAAGAAACGGAAACAGACTGGAGGTTTCCGAGTATGCCGAAACCGCAATTGACAGGCTGATTGCGGATGCAGACACAAGGAAGCTTGCCTGCTCCCTGCTTTCAGACTACCTCCTGCGCGCCGGGGAGCATTCAATGCGGCTTAAGTACCTTGTAGAGAGCGGAAGGATAGCCGAGGCCGCAAGGCTTGTGGATTACCATTGGTATGAATTGCAGTCTTCTGCAGTTGAAGACATTGCAGACGCTCTTCTTGTTCTTGAAAACACACTCAGCGAGCCAGGAGATTCCCTGCTTATGCTGACGGCGAGGATGATGCTGCAGCTGAGAAGGCAGGAGGATGCGATTTCCAGGCTGAGCAGGTTGAAATCCAGCTCCCCTGAGATACGCCTTATCACCCGTCTTGCAGAAATGGAATACAGCGGGAGAACGCCGAAAAGAAGTGAGATTGAGGGACTCAGGGAGCATGTGAAAACAGACAGGGAGAGGTCGTTGTATCACAGACTTTGCGCCATGTCATATTTCATGGAAGGGGACATCATGTCCGCAGAGCGTGAAACTGCAAGGGCCGTCAGGACGGCTTCAAAAGCAGGGGATGTATCCGAGCTGAAGCTCAATTATGCACTACTCGCAAGGGTGGAGAGGGCGGGAGGCGACTTTACCGAAGCAGCCAGAGTCGAGTCAAAGCTGAAGGGAGTTGACAGGCTCCACGCCAAGGGTTCAGACTGATGACATTTTCCTCAGCTGTGAAATGTCGCTTATGTACAGGTCCCTGATATCGGTGAAGCCGTGCCGCAGCATTACCAGCCGCTCCAGACCGAGTCCCCAGGCCAGGACTCTGTCCCTTATGCCAAGGGGTCTCAGCACTTCCGGCCTGAATATTCCCGAACCGCCCATCTCAATCCACTTCCCGTTGTAGAGAACATCGACCTCCATTGAGGGTTCAGTATACGGGAAATACCCGGGCCTGAGCCTTATTGTGTCGAGGCCCATCTTGCTGTAGAACTGCTTCAGCAGGTTGCAGAGCATGTCGAGGGATGCTTTCTTTTCCATCAGAATGCCCTCAATCTGGTAAAATTCGGACAGGTGAGTCGCGTCCATTGCCTCCCTTCTGAAGATCCTGCCGACTGTGAATGCCTTGACTGGAGGATTACGGTGCTCCTTGAGATAGCGTATTGTGGCAACCGTTGTGTGCGTCCTGAGAAGTGTTTTCCTTGCCTCGGCGCTGCTCCACTCGTACCTCCAGCCCGTAGAACCAGTGCTCCCTCCGGTCTGATGCACGTTTCTGACCTTCCTTGACAGGCCATTGTCAATCGGCAACTCCCTCGGATGCGAAAGATAGAATGTGTCCTGCATGTCCCTGGCAGGATGGTCCTGGGGTGTGAAGAGCACATCCATATCCCAGAATGTGTTCTGGACATAGTCGTCCTCGATTTCAGTGAACCCCATTTCTGTGAACACCTGAGATATCTGCCTCATTGTTCTTGCAATTGGATGCAGGCGTGCACCAGTCGTGGCTGGCACCGGAGCGGCAAGGTCGTAGGGGCGTAGCTTGAATCCCCTCCACTTGCCTGACTTCAGCAGTTCTGGACTCAGCTGGGACAGATCCTCTTCAAGGCTAAGCCCCTGACGGACGGCATCTTCCCCTTTGGGAAGCATGCTCACTTCCCTGACCATCCGCTCATGAAGCTTCACGAAATCCCTTCTTGAGAGCAGATCCTTGAGAACGGTCTCGTTCGAGTTGTTTTCCTCCACCTCTTCACGTTCCATTCTGCCAAGAAGAACCTCGTCCTCACCGGGAGAGGCCAGTGCTTTCCTGCCGGCATCCGTAATCAGAAGTTTTTTCGACTCTGTCAACGAGGCCCAGCCCTTCCTCCTCAACCAGCCCACTCCGACTCCGATCAGTGACTTGTCATTGACCATCGTGGCAATCTCGTCGAGCCCGATTTCCCTGTCGGCTATGAGCTCGAGCATGATCCGCTCAGGCAGCCTGCGCCCGGCGACTGAACTTTCCTTGAGGGTGTAGCAACGGATTACCTTCTCGTCGACCCAGACGTAGCCCTTTGCCTTGAGCCAGTTCAGTGCATTCATGAGCTGGACCGGGCCCTTGAAATTAACAGCATCAGCTATCTGACCAAGCGTCGCCCTTCCCTTGAGAGTCGCAAGGGCGGCGAGTATCCTCTTCTCAGACAGGCTGAGTTCCTCAGCGCTCCTCTTTACGTTTGCAGCCAACTCACATCACCTTCGCGTTGAATACGAAATCCGAGACAATTTCCTTGGCCTTCTCCCTCTTTTCCCTGTGGGCCTTCATGAAATTCAGAACCTTAGAAAGGAGGTTGAGTTTGCACTCGCCGCAGAGAAGTGCGCCGCTCCTGCAGTCTGTATAAGTCTTTTTCAGCTTGTCGTCATCTGGTTCCAGCAGGAATTCGTAGTGGTGGTACACAGGACATATGTCCGGGTTCGCACCCAGTCGCCTCTGTTCCTCAACCGTCGCCCTTCCTCCTGTAAACGCATTCATTACCTTCTTCTTGATTACCTCGTCGCTGTCTGTGGTATATATGGCAGCCTCCCCGCTGCTGGACATCTTGCCGCCCGAAAGCCCTGGTAGCATTTTACCGTGGATCAGGGCGGGTTTGTAGTATCCAAGAAGAGGTGCAACATCGCGGGTGACCCTGAAATGCGGATCCTGGTCGATGCCGCACGGGATGAGGCATGGCACGTTTGTGCCCCTCATCTCAGACTCTATGAACGCCGGGGCCGACTGTATAGATGTGTAGAATATCGAACCTATGTTTGTGCTGTTCTTGAAACCGAACACTGCCTTTGCAGTGGAAAATGTCACTTTCTTTGAGACTTTGAGGGCAATTTTGTAGAGGTGGGCGATGTCCCTTGTGTCCACTATGATCTTTGTTTTTGAGGGGTCGAACCCCAGCGCGATGAAATCAAGCATGTTGTCGTAGGTCGCCCTGTTGGTGTCTTCAAGGGTGAGCTGCTCCTTGAACAGGAATTTCTCATCATCAGTCATCTGGAAATAGAGCTGAGTCCCGAACATCTCCTGCAGTTGCCTTGTGAATATCCACGGCAGCATGTGGCCCAGGTGAGTCCCGCTTGAAGGGCCCCTTCCGGTATACAGGTAGAAGCTCTTGCCTTTCTCGTGGTTTTCAAGGAGCCATTCCAAATCGCGATGGGAATAGAAAATCTTGCGCCGGAGGAAGAGATTGCCGCTGCTGCCTGGTATCCTCTTCAGAAGCTCAGGCGTAATATAGCTTGTGCCGAACAGTGAAACAAGCCTGTCATAATCTATTTCGCCCTTCACTTCCCATGGAGTGACTGTGAATTCGTCCTTGTCCATCCGGTAGACCTGCCATCAGAGAAACGAACTTATCTCATTAACATTGCTGTTATCGACATTCATCATCTGGACAATAAGAATGATAAGCGATCGAGTTGCTTTGCCCCGGCAGATGAACAGGGACAACTTCTCCCTTGCCAGCGGAAGATACTCAAGGATAAGCCTTGTGACGGACTTTGACCTGTCCACCATCAGGCAATCAAGAATATGTGTAGTTGGTGCTGGAGCGCTTGGGAATGAGGTCCTGAAGAACATGGTGCTCTACGGCCCGAAGAAGCTGACGGTTGTGGACAACGACAGAGTTGAAAAATCGAACCTGGGCAGGTGTTTTCTGTTTACATCATCCGACGCAAGGGCAGGAAGGAAGAAAGCGGATGCTGCCATTGAATCGCTCGGCAGAATGAATGAGGAGGTCGAACTCGAAGCGCTTGTGAGCGATGCGAGGGAATTCGATGATGAGTTCTTCTCGGGTTTCGATGCGGTGGCGGGTTGTGTGGACAATATATCGTCAAGGCTCCACTTAAATTCAAACTGCTATCACAGAAATATACCATATGTTGACGGCGGCCTGGACGGCCTTATGGGAAGGGTCCAGGTTGTAATCCCCCCGTCAGGTGCCTGTTACCAGTGTTCTCTCAATGCAACGCACATGGCTGTTCTCGACAGGGACTTCACATGCACTGGCAAGGAGGCAAACATACACAGAAGAATGGTACCGTCCGAGCCGTCTGTATCCGCAATTACGGCATCCATCGAGTCTCTTGAGATTGTGAAGCTGCTTTCAGGGACACAGGATGGTGGAATCATGTTCATCTACAACGGCAGGAAGAACGAGCTCGACAGGATAGAAGTGCAGATTGGGGGAGAATGCGATGTTCATGGAGGTGTGAATTCTGAAAATAATGAAGCTTGAAGTGAAAAATGCCCAGAATGGAAACAGCACTCTTGTGGAAGTTGAAGGAAGCACAAAACTTCAGGAATTACTTGACAGCGCCGTGGAATTCTGGGCCATGACTAACGATGCCTACCTCCTGAAGGCGGGCAGAAGGCTGCTAGCCGCATCGAAAACAGTTGAGGAAAGCGGCCTTTCCGATGGCGACATCATTGAACTGCTGCCTGACCCGGAGGGAGGGTGACGCCACTCCCACTCGAATTGCTTTACAGGCGACTCAACACCGAATTCGATTTGCTGACAAAGTGCAGCAAGGCGGTAATACAAAAGCCGGAACTGAGGGTCAACAGAATTGTATTTCCTCTTGAAAGCAGGGTGGAGCTTGACGGAATTATATCGTTCATGACGAGGGATGGAGCGATTTTATCAAGCCCTGAAAATTCATTTATGCTCACTATCAGGAGGGATTACCCGTTCATGAAACCGGGAATACGCTGGCTCACCGACATATTCCATCCAAACATTGCGCCCCCGTCCGATGGCGGAGTGGTCTGCACAAGGCTTCTTCAGGAGTGGAGAGCGGACAGGACGCTCCTTTCGCTTGTGGAAGGAATTGCAAACCTGGTTGAGCACCCGAACATGGCGGAACCTCTTAATTTCGACTCCTGCATGAGGGCGAGGGATTTCTTTGCGGCAAAAGGGACGGGCCCATGACGGTAAGGATAGTGGGGTCGAAGCGGGCAAGGATGAGAAAAGTCGAATTCACTGAAGATGCAAGAAAGGCACTGCGTGCAGGAGTTGAAGTGTTCATATCTGCAGGCGCTGCATCCAAGATTGAGCAGGATGGGCTTAAGTCTTTCAGGGAGGGGAAGGAGTGCATGGGACTCCTGTACGGCATCCCATTCAGGCAGGAAGGGAAGCAGCAAGTCAAAATCGAGGCGGCGGTGAGTCTTCCGGTCAACTCGACTCCCCACCACGTGTCAGTCGACAGGACGACGGATATGCCCGAAGGACAGGATGCCCCGCCTGGCAGCATAGTTGTTGGCTGGTACCATTCTCATACGGGTGTTGGCAATTTCATGTCAGGTACCGACAGGAACACGCACGGGCGGTGGTTCAGCTCTCCCTTTGCGGTCTCAATTGTCTTCGAGGCTGCTGAAAGAAGTCTCGACGCGTACAGGATGGTGGACGGAGAATTTGTGCGTGTCAGATACGAGCTTTACAGGGACTGAGCCTCACTTCTCCTTGATCTCCTCCACCTTGGAGACCTGCCTGGTCAGCACCCGTTCGAATATGACTTTCATGTAAATGGCATCATGTTCCAGCAGCGGCGAAGCAGATATCATTGTCATTTCATGATTTTCCTGGACAATCAGTTCAGCCAGGGGCTCGAACCTTAGGTCTCCACGCTTGATCGGCGTAAGCCTGAGTTCATTGCCGCCATGGTGTTCAGCGCCCGAGAAAGATGTATACATGAGCCCTTCGCCTGTCTTCTTGACCCTGTCGAGCACGGATGCGAAATCCGACTCCTCTCTCAGGTTGCCATTCTCCCTTGAATGGAGATGAGCGAAATTGACAACGGGAACAGTTCCCTTCACCCGCTTCACAGCAGAAAGAATCTCATCAAGACTGCCGAATATCTCCTGCCTGCCGCTTGTTTCGAGGCCTATTAATGGGGTGAGCTTGTTTTCCTTCCACCAGTCCCTCACTTCCCTGATGTGCTTTATAACGAGTTCGCTTCCGGCCTTTCTTCCTTTGGAACCGTAGAACCCGAGCTGTGTTGAGACAACCACGCCGTCAAGTGCGTCGCATATCAGGCCCGCCCACTTTATGTTGTTCTGGCTCCTTTCGATCATTTCCGTCCTGCCGGAAAGGTCGACATAGTAATTGGAGTGAACCGACAGTTGCACGTCGTGATCCTTTGCATATTCAGCCATATCAATGAGTTCAAGATACGAGTGACACAACCCGCTTTCAAGCACAACAAGCTTGTCTTCCGAGCGTATCTTCTCGTCCGGATCGTTGTAAAATGTGGAACCTTTCCCTTCAGGCCTGTTGATCTGGACGATCAGGTCCGTCTCAAGCTCAGACGGGCTCCGCCCTATTTCCTCGTCATCGGGCAGCCTCTCGAAAGCATTCGACCTGATGAGCTGGACTTCCATCGCCGTCAGACCGAGGGCATGGACATCCTCTATGCCGTCCATCAATGTCCTTCCCTTGCATGAAAGCGGTATCCCCGCCGGTCCGAATCTAATCATCTGTTACACCATCTTGCCCAATATCCTCGGTGTTCAGCACAGTGATTGAGAGCACAGTGACTGAGTACTGGAGTTGGGTTGAATAATGGCGCCGCCGTGGAGAGCGCACGCTCCCAATAACTATTTCTTGAACCCTCCAAAGTTGCCATTAGCTCATGTGCCAACATCAGCCGACTAAAATAACTTTTGTAGGAATATGCCTCGCATGCACATCGCAGGTGGATCGGATTCGACGCCCAAGAGGGCCGATGGCAGTGTGCAGCCCTTTTTATATGAAGAAACTGAATAGCGAAGATGCCATGCGTATGGCTGAGACATAAGGACTTCTAGGTGAAAAGTTTATAAATAGTAGCATAATAGCTCAAAAATCAATCGGATGCTGAACAAATGGGAAAACACGCCAGAGCTATCTCAAGGAAGACAAATCCACAGCTTGTTGGGCTCGTAAGCAGGCTGTATTCACTCTCAGCCAAGGAGAAGTCAAGATTGTGGAGGGACGTTGCACAAAGACTCGAAGGACCCGCAAAGGCGAGGCCATCGGTTAACCTATCCAAGCTGGACAGGTATTGCGAGGATGGGGAAACTGTGCTCATACCAGGAAAGCTATTGGGTGCTGGAAACATTTCAAAGAAGGTTACTGTGTCGGCATTTGCGCATTCGGGTTCTGCGGCCCGTAAACTCGCTGAGGCTGGGTGCAGCCTGGTAAGCATCGATGCGCTTGCGCAGTCTAACCCGGCAGGTTCGAAAATAAAAATAATAATTTGAGGGAGAGAAATGACGATCATTGATGCTGATGGCGCCATACTGGGCAGATTGTCCAGTCATGTTGCAAAGAGGCTACTTAACGGAGAAGAGATAACGGTGATTAACGCTGACAAGATACTTCTTACCGGAAGCGTTGAAGAAAACTACAAGCAGTATTACAGCGCCTACAACAGGGGAAAGTCTCTGGCTGGCCCCGAATATCCCCGCCTTCCGGACAGGATACTCAGGAGAACTGTCAGGGGCATGCTTCCAATAAAGACGGCAAGGGGAAAGGATGCATTGAATAGACTCAAGGCATACATTGGTTCACCCAAAGAGCTCGCGTCCGAAGTACCGGAGAAGATTGCTCTTGCACGGTCTGGCAGGAGATATGTCAAGCTTGTTGAAATTTCAAAATTGCTCGGGGCTAAGGTGAACGAATGAGTGACAAATCACTTATCGACGTAGGGAAAAGAAAGACATCCGTTGCAACAGCTGTTGTGAAGAAGGGCATCGGGCGGGTGAGGATCAACAGCATTCCGCTCGAAATACATGTGCCTGAACTTGCAAGAAGGAAGATCAACGAGCCTCTCATACTCGCAGGAGACAAGTCACAGTCGGTGGATATCGACGTCAGTGTCAGGGGCGGAGGATTCATGGGACAGGCGGAGGCTGCAAGGACAGCTATTGCGCGGGGCCTTGTTTCTTTCCTGAAGGATGAGCAGCTTGAGATGGTTTTCAGGCAGTACGACAGGTCTCTCCTCATAAGCGATCCAAGGAGAAAGCTGCCCAAGAATCCGCAGGGAAGGGGAGCAAGGAAGAAGAAACAGAAGTCATACAGGTGATTGAATGATCATACCGGTAAGATGCTTCACATGTGGAAAAGTCATAGGAAGTTCATACGAGATATACCTGAAGAGGACGTCGATGGGGGAAGTCCCGAAGGATGTCCTCGATTCGCTTGGAATCACCAGATACTGCTGCAGAAGAATGATCATATCCCACGCGGACCTGATAGAAGAGGTGCTTCCCTTCCATTGAGGGGCACCTGAAATCTGACGGGTCCGTGGGGTAGCTTGGTATCCTTCCAGCTTGGGGTGCTGGTGACTCCAGTTCAAATCTGGACGGACCCAATGCATTTCAGGTCTGTTTAACACCGTAAATGGACCCGGATTATTTATATACCATATATAAACCCGAAAAGCATGGGATTCGCGAAAGGGCACCCCGATTAAAGGAAGAATGCGGTCGAGGGGAAGAGGCATATTGACCTCCTCAAGGATCCTGATGTAAGGAACTGGTACGAAGACCACAGGGCAGAAGTCTGAGCTGACGGCCGGAGTCTACCTGAGGGGACTCGGCCATTATTGCAAGAGGATGAAGACCACCCCCATGCGCATACTCAGGGATGCGAAAGACGGGAATGGGTTGAAGCTCCAGAATGACTTCAGTTCGTTTGTCAGGACAATGACCGGGGGGAGGGCAAGAAGGGCGCGTACATCGCGCGGTACAAGAAGGCCCTGCAATCATGGGCAAAATTCAATGATATCAATCTGAAGCTGAAAGCTGCCATAAGGAACGAGAACTTCAACGAGAACACGCTTGGGGAAATGGTGCCGGCTGAGGAGGAGCTGGCAAGGGTCTTCAGGGTGGCTCCCGTCAGGGACAGGGTTTCCATTGCGCTGATGGCATTCTCTGGCCTGAGGCCTCAGGTCATGGGAGACAGTTCGGGAAGCGACGGACTGAGGTTGAAAGATATTCCCGATGTGGAAATTTCAGGCGACAAGCCAGGGAAACAGCGTGTCAAGTTCGCCAGTGAACCGCTGCACGTCACGGTGAGGTTCGGTCTGAGCAAGAAGAGGAACCCTTACAATACCTTCCTGTGCAACCAGGGAGCGGTCTATCTCAGGGATTACCTGGAGGCAAGAATAAAGGAAGGGGAGCTCCTCAGTCCCAGCTCCCCAGTCCTGCAGTACGACAGGGAGACTGTCGCGAGGAAGGACCACAAGGCGCTCCCTACATTCATGATAACAAGGATGATGCGTGAAGCGATCAGGAAGTCAGGGTTTGCCTGGAGGCCCTACATCTTCAGGGCATACTTCTCGACTGGGATGGACAAGGCAGAGGGAAGAGGGCTGATATCGCATGCCTGGAGACAGCATTTCATGGGGCATATTGGAGACATTGAGAGCACCTACAGCACGGGGAAGGCCCTCAGGACGGACACTATAGAGGAGATGAGGAAGGCATACTCCAGGTGTTCGAAGTTTCTTGAAACGGAATCAAAGGGAATGGGAGAGAATGAGCTCGACACCCGGATAGCCGACTTCAAGCGCACAATGCTGAAATTGGCCGGCTGCACGGATGGAATGATAGAGGGAGAGAAGCTGCTTGACCTCAACGATGAAGACCTCCTGGGAAGGATAGATGAAATGAAAACCAGGTCGGTCAATGGAGGACACTCACAGAAGGTCATTTCGTTCAAAGAGGTTGAAGAGTTCATCGCCAAGGGATGGGAGTTTGTTACAGAGATACTTGGCAGGAAGACGATCGTAAAGCTCCGTTCAAAATAAGAGGAGGTGAGAATCAATGGTAAATGTCTGTGAGAAGTGCAGGATAGTGTTTGCGGACAATGGCCGAATGATGGGGCATAAGAAAGAGACGGGCCACATGACGATACTTTACATCCAGCGGAGCTAAAACTCCCGCCTCCTTTTCGCGCAAGAAACGCATTCCAGAGGTGTTTATATTTAAGTGGTACGGTCTGAGATGGACTGCATTTCATTTTTAATTCTTGAATATTCAGGCATTATTATAATTTGCTGTAAAGCCTAAGAAATTCATCACTTTGTATCGAGACTTGATGCAGTATGCTGTTCAATGCAGTCCTGCTTATTTCACGATGCATCGGTACTGTCGTGCACCTTCCATCAGGATGTTTCATGAAAGCATGGCTACCTTTCCGACGGACCAGTTTAAAGCCGGCCTTGGTAAGCATCTTCACAATGTCCGCGCCTGAAACAACGAGAAGCTTCTCGCTCAGACAGTCACCACAACAAGTCTGCTGCCTTCCTTTCTGGCAGACCTCTTCCTGTCCTCAATGACAAGCCTAATAGCTTCCCTGGCATTGTCGACTGCCTCTTTGATTGTTTTCCCCGGCTGATCGCTTTAGGGAGCTCAACACACTGAGAGGTATACCTCCCGGAATCCTCATCCTTCTTTAGCTTAACTGTAAACCTGGTGCTGCTTTACATGTCTCGAACTGCAATCAGCACAGATGGGAGAAATACCTATCGGGAGAAAGGGTCATTTTTGCCTGTCTGTGCGTCCTGTGGGAGAAAGGGATGGTTTTCTTCCACGGGCTCAGCGGACTTCTTTGAGGATAATCTACCAGAAGTACTCAAAAAGGTCTGACTCCCTTGACTCCTATGACAAGAATCCTGATAATGAGTCGCATGAAAACACCTCCTCCTCAAATGAGTGAGGACTCACTTTTGCTTATGAATCTCAGCATGCAAAAACGATGCAAAACTCCCCGAGCGATCGTTAGGGAAATCCATCAGCCCTTGATCACGTGTGTTGCACCGCACGCGTGTGACTCATATTAACTGTCTTCTTTTGAATGCCATCGTTTACTGGCCGCTTCGCTCCTCTTCTTCGACAGCTCCCTGCCTTTTTCCTGCGTGTCGAGATACTGTGGTATCTGCCTTGCCAGCCCTTCGGCAGTACCGGCATTGAGCTTTTCCTCCAGCTCCGCCATGTTAACGTTGATGTCAAATCCCTTCAGGCCGTGAGTCGAATAAGGTATAGTCGCTTCCGTTATGACGAGCTTGAATGGTCTTGCCTTCCTGGACAGGATGTAACGTTTGCCGTTGTGAATCGTGAGGTGGAGCCTCTCATTGAGCAGGTCGCCTGATCTGAGGTAGTTCGGTATGTGCTTGAACTCATGATATATCATCAGGGGCCCCTGACCTTGAAGTGCCTCTCAATGAAGATGAAATGCATCCAGTCATCCATCGACCTTTTCCTGTAATTGTACGAGGTCAGGACCTGGTCGAGCTCATCCAGGATTATGACAGGGATCTGCCCCTTAAGGATGATATTAACCATCTCCCTGAGCTCTACAGAGCAGAAAGTGATTCTAAAAACAGAGGTCCATTCCAAGCCCAATCTGGAAGTCCTACACACCTGAACAAATTCTCTGGCTTGGAGTAGAATGCGTGTATAGACGAATTCGGTTCATTCGCTGTCATATGATTCCCTCCATGTTTAATACGCTCAATTATATATCCGCCGAATTCGATGTGACGTTCACGGGAGTTGAGTGGAGAGGTTGCCATTGGTGTCGATGAGGATAGCGACGATTCTAGTCTGTGTGTCTGTGCTTGTTGGAGGAGGGGTAAGTCTGAATATTGCACACAGCAGTGTGGTTTCTCTCAAATCCGAAATCTCAGTTGGCGCTTATGCAAACTACTCATACATCAGCTATGGATACGACGGTATCAATGGTCAATATAGCAACAGCGGCTTTATGAAAATCACAATTGTTTCGTTGAATTCGACAGCGCTCACGTACAAATTAGTCGAGAGCGACAATGGGAGCGTGATCTCCGAGGACTTTTATATCAATTTCACTTCACAAAGTTCCGGTCTTCCATATTATAATTATTCAATCGTCAAAGCGTTGGAAACCAGAGCCAACCTGACGATAAGAAATGGAACCTACTTGTTCCTTGGTAAGGAAGTTCCAGCTGAGAACGTCACCCTGGCGAAGCCAGAATCTTTACCATATGGGCTAACAGTCAATAACGAAACCATCATCTTCGACACATACAGCGGGCTGATTCTCAATTTCACGTATCACGATGTGTTCAACAGCACTTTGTTCTCTGGTAAGAGCTATCAAAACCATTCGGAAGCGCTTTCCTCCACCAATTTCAATATGGGAAGCACCAATACAGTTCCCGTTGAGGTTATCATAACTGCAATCGCTGGATCCGCCATATTGGCTGCATTTGCGATTGTATATTGGATATGGAGAAAGAAAGGCCTGTAATCGAAGGCATATGACAATTTCACCAAATATCTCGCTATCACCCAGGCATACTTGACAAGGTGATGCCATTCTTGCTCATCATGTGAAGCGACAGTGTACCAGATCTGCTGTAATTTGCTGATCCTGTACTTCCACTCTGTCCACCTCAACTCTCTTCCAGGCTAAGATATTTTCTTCCTGTCACCCACTCCTCGTTTATGTCCATCAGTATGGAC